>JAINCL010000116.1:0-3708 GCA_036574145.1 Deferribacterales bacterium
TTTCTGGCAAAACGGTTTCTGTTTACATAAAATTTAAGAATATGGAAGGTGAAGGGGCGATGGTAACGCTTCCATACTACACTTCTGCTACTCATCATATCTACGATACAGTTTGTGAAATAATAAAGAAAAGATTTAAAGTGGAGTATGGGGTGAGACTCTTAGGGGTATCTCTAAGTAAGTTGATGTATAATTCATCCACGCTGATAAATATTTTTGATGACCCTAAGTTGGAAAAGGTTTACATGCTCATCGATAAGATAAATAATCGATACGGTAATTGGACAATCTTTCAAGGGGGGATCGTTGAATGTAAGAGAATTGGAAGTAAAACTATATCACCGGCTTGGAGACCTGAAGGGGTTAGAAATGTTGAATATAGTAATTTATAGTTGTAGTTGGTAAATTACTATGGAGAAATATTGTCGTTGACAAAATCAGGATAAGATAGTTAAATAAATCATAAATTAAAAATGGAGATTTTATAATGGGTTTAAAATATGGAGATAAAGTAATAATAAGTGATCATAAAAAGAATAGGCATACATTGGTTATTAAAGAGGGTGGAAAATATTCCACCAATTATGGTTTTGTTGAACATGAAAAGATTATAGAAGCTGGAGATGGGGGAGTTGTTGTTAGTAGTAAAAATGTTAAATATATTGTTTTTAAACCCACATATATAGATTATGTGATGCATATAAAAAGAAATGCACAGATTATATATCCTAAAGATACGGCGGCAATGATCATGGAGGGGGATGTATATCCCGGGCTAAATATTCTGGAATCTGGGATAGGGCAAGGTGCTTTTTCCATTGCTCTACTTAGGGCACTTGGTGGAAGAGGTAAGCTGGTAAGTTATGAGATTAGAGAAGATTTTGCTAAACAGTCTGAAAAGTTTATAAAGGATTTTTTACCTGATGTGAATAATCATGAGATAAGGATAGGAGATATTTATGAAGGTTTTGAAGGGGTATATGATAGGGTATTCTTAGATTTACCCGAACCATGGCATGTTGTGAAGTATTTGAGGGATGGGCTTGTTTCAGGTGGGATAGTTGTAGCGTATATCCCTACAGTTTTACAGGTGAAAAGTTTTGTCGATGAGTTGAAAGAGTCTAACTTTTTTACCGATATCGAAACTTTTGAGTTGATAAAAAGACCTTGGAAAGTTGATGGGATCTCTGTAAGACCAGAGATGTGGATATACAATCACAGTGCATTTATTTGTAAGGCAAGGAAACTAAATATTGTTGAGTAATAATTTCTATAAATTTTTCTAATCTTTTTTATTGCATAATATATTTTTTTTATACTATAATGGGTTATGTTAAATGAGCTGATAAGAATTGCTACAAAATCTGGTGAGATGTTAAAAGCAGGTTATTTAAATAGGCAGGATCTATTTTTTAAAGGGAAGATAGATCTGGTTACAAATTATGATAGGGAGATAGAGCTTTATATTATAGATGAAATAAAAAAAATCGATAATGATGCTTTGATAGTATCTGAAGAATATAATTGTGATAAGGATACTTTTCAAGAAGCATACATAATAGATCCCATTGATGGAACAACAAATTTCGTACATCGATTCCCTTTTTGTGCTATTTCTATAGCTTTTTATGCCAAAAATGAGAGATTCGGTGTTGTTTATAATCCGATAATGGAAGAGATCTTTTATGCGCAAACAGGTAAAGGGGCTTTTTTGAATGGTGAAAAGATTTATGTTGATAAAGAGCTTAAGGTGATGAATTCATTAATTGCAACAGGTTTCCCATATACTGTGGTGGAAAGGAACTCTGAGCTCATCATCAGAATGCTTGAAAGGGTTTTGAAAAATAGTCGTGGGATAAGAAGAGCTGGCTCGGCATCGCTGGATCTATGTTATGTTGCAAAGTCTGTTTTTCAGGGGTATTACGAGTCTGGTCTTAAGCCTTGGGATGTAGCTGCTGGTATTGTAATTGTTGAAGAGGCTGGGGGTAAAATCTCAAATTTAAGTGGAGGTAAATTTTCTTTTAACGATGATTTTATTGTAGCAACAAATGGGTTTATACATGAAGAATTATTGGGGATTTTGAATGGTTGCTAAAGGTCTTGTGGGTGATCTTCGATCGATGCCTTTACCAGAGGTGTTTCAATGGGTAGCATTTTCCAATAAAACAGGGGAGTTGCATCTACAGAAAGAGAATGATGAAGTCAATATAATGTTTCTAAATGGGAAGATTGCTTATGTTACAACTAATCTACCACATCTTTTATTGGGGCAATTGTTGTTAAGATATAAAATGTTAAATAAAAATGATCTTGTAAAATCGTTATCATTACAGAAACAGTTAAAAATACCTATTGGGCAAGTTCTTATTGAAAATGGTTTGCTGGATGAAAAAAGTGTTAAAAGGATATTGGAGATTCAAGTTGAAGAGGTGGTGTATACAATTGTAAATTGGGATAATGGATTTTTTATCTTTGAAGAGAAAGAGATTAGACCAACCATGATCAACATCTCTGTTGATATGTTAATTCTGGAAGGTTTGCGCAGAAAAGATGATATGGGAAGGTTTTTTAAGGTATATAGTAATAAATCTATATTGGCACTAAAAAATTCTGATTATCCAATAAAAGACGTCGTTGATGGTAAGAGGACTGTTTATGAAATTGTCACAACTTTAGGAGGTGACTATTTTAAGACCTATGAACTTATTTATACCGGTATAATTAATGGTGATTTGTATATTGTTGAAGAGGGGGACTATATTGAAGAGAATGACCCTATTGTAAAGTTTATAATTGGGTTGGAATTGTTTAATAAAAATAAGATATATGAATCATTTAAAACTATTCAGTCGATAATAAATTCAGGTTTCAAAAATGAGCATGTAAAAAAGTTTTATGATAATATGGTGTTGCATATTACAAGATATTTTTATAAAAAATTTGGTGGGGAAAGTACAGTTTTTACAATTAATAGACTTAAACTTCTTGATGAAAAGATATATATTACACCTGTGGAAGGGTTTGTTTTATCACGTATTGAGGAGTATCCTACAGTTTCAAAACTTCTTAAAGTGTTAAATCTTGATAAGATAGAGGTTTTTTTAATTATCGACAAGTTATATAAACTTGGACTTTTATTGATCAAACAGAACGAAAAAAATAAAACAGAAATTATGGAAAACAATGTAATAAATACATTACTTAATATATATGGTAGAGAGTTAAGCGGTGAACTTGAATTGGTTTCAAGTAGTATGACAGTGAAACTTTTTTTTGAAAATGGTAGGTTGAAATTCTTGTATTCCACTACTCCAGAGTTTAGTTTTATTAAGTATTTGCAAGATAGAGAGAGTTTTGTGATAGACTCTGGTGATATGGATGATTTTAATCTGTTTATTATGAAATTTTTAGAGAAGAATAATTACTCATTGGAAGATTTTAAGCCTATTGCTGAGATTTATATTACCATGATATTTTATGAGCTACTGCAAAGCGAAATAATCTCTACCATTTTCATCCATGATAAGAGATTTCCTCTTAATTTCGATTTTAAGTTTAATATATTGTTTATGATTATGCTAGCTATTGTTAATAATAAGGTGAAGCCTAATATTACAATAAATAAGAGTATCAATTATGAATTGGTGAAAAATCGTGATATAATAATTGAAGATTTCGGTAATATAGGTCTTATTAGAAATTTAATGG
>JAINCL010000117.1:0-1287 GCA_036574145.1 Deferribacterales bacterium
ATTATATTGACAGATAAGAATAATAGTTTCGAAGAAACTGATATCGTATGTGAAAAATGTGGTTCAAAGATGGTAATAAAACATTCAAGATTTGGTGAAATATTAACATGCCCAAGATACCCTGAATGTAAAAATCTAAAAAACTTTATACGTAATAAGGATAATAAAATAGTAATCATAGAAAATGATAAACCATTAGATGAAAAATGTCCTGATTGTGGAGATGAACTACTACTAAAAAAAGGGAAAAATGGCCTTTTTGTGGGCTGTAAAAATTACCCCAACTGTAAATTTACTGCCAATTATACTATTAAAGATGGAAAGATAATGATTAAAGAAAAACCTAAAACAGAAAAGGTTCAATGTGAAAAATGCGGTAAAGATATGGTCTTAAAAAGATCAAGAAGAGGACCTTTTTTTGCATGTTCTGGCTACCCCAAATGTAAAACCACTTTACCAGCAATGACAAAAGAGGATGGAACTATTGCCCCTAAAAAATAATGCCGTAACCATTATTGGAGGTGGTCTTGCAGGTTCAGAAGCAGCGTACCAGCTTGCAATAAGGGGTATAAATGTAGTTTTATATGAAATGCGCCCTCTAAAAATGACAGAAGCCCATGAGACTGGAGATTTAGCAGAACTGCTTTGTTCAAATTCCCTAAAATCGACAGATATTACCAATTCCAACGGTCTACTCAAAAAAGAATTAGAAATCGGTAACTCCTTATTAATAAAAGTTGCTTATGAAACAAGAGTTCCTGCTGGCAACACATTGGCAGTTGACAGAGAATTATTTTCTAAAAAAATTACCGATATCATCTCAAACCATCCCAATATAATGGTAATACGTCGAGAAATAACAGATATACCTAATACAGAACCATTAATAATAGCTACTGGTCCATTAACCAGTCAACAACTATCTGAAAAGATAACTGAACTCACAGGTACACAACTTTACTTTTTTGACGCCATCTCCCCAATCATAGATGCAGATACTATAGATTATACAATATGTTTTTTCAAAAGTAGATATGGAAAAGGTGATGATGATTACCTTAACTGCCCGATGACAAAAGAGCAGTACGACAGATTTTATGAAGCATTATTAAAATCGGAAAGGGTGAAATATAAGGATTTTGAAAAGATGATTGTTTATGAAAAATGTATCCCTATTGAAGAATTGGCAGATCGTGGTTATAAAACACTTCTCTTCGGTCCTATGAGACCAGTAGGTTTGGAAAATCCTAAAACCGGTGAAAAATATTTTGCTGTGGTTCAGCTTCG
>JAINCL010000118.1:0-10965 GCA_036574145.1 Deferribacterales bacterium
TGCCCGTCCTGTTCTACCTATTCTATGAACATAAGATTCTGGGTCTTGTGGTAAAGAATAGTTGATAACATGGGTTAAATCTGAAATATCTATACCCCTTGCTGCAACATCGGTGGCAACAAGAATATTTATCTGCCTATTTCTAAATCTTTTCAAAATCCTTTCTCTTTGGTATTGAGAAATATCTCCATGAAGTGCTTCTGCATTATACCCCCTATCGATCAACCTGTTACAAACATTATCCACATCAACTTTTGTTCTGCAGAAAATAATGCCATAAAACTCCTTTTCCATATCTCTTATTCTGCAAAGCGCCTCAAACTTATCCTCTTCTCTAACTTGAAAATATATCTGTTCGGTTAACTCTGTGGTTAGCTGTTTATTTTTTACAGCCAAAACCTCGTAATCTCTCATATACTTTTTAGCTATATTCAGTATCTCTTTAGGCATTGTTGCAGAGAATAGTAGAACCCTTTTATCTTCATTTGTATTTTTTAAAATCTCTTCAATATCTTCAATAAAACCCATGTTCAACATTTCATCTGCTTCATCTAAAACCAAAAATTTAAGTTTATTTAACCTTAAGCTCTTTCTATGTAAATGGTCAATTATCCTCCCAGGTGTCCCAACAACTATATGGGCATTATTTTCAAGTCTCCTAAGCTGTAACTCTATAGATTGTCCACCATAAATAGGGACTATATTCAATCTTTTTTTACCTTTTAGAGAATTCATCTCTTCAGCAACCTGAAGAGCCAATTCCCTCGTGGGAGTAAGTACAAGAGCTTCTACAAATGGCGATTTATCATCCAATAATTCAATTAATGGCAATCCAAAAGCAGCGGTCTTACCTGTTCCTGTTTGAGCCTGACCTACAATATCTCCATCTCCATTAAGAAGTTTGGGGATTACCAACTCCTGGTTCGGGGTAGGTTCTTCAAACCCTTTTTTTGATAGTGCTTTCAAAGTATTTTCTGAAAGACCAAGTTCCTTAAATTTCAGTAATTCATTCATTATAAATTTCTCCTTTATTTAAATCGCAAAAAGCAATTTTTTAACCTTTTAACTTACATCTTTTTTAAAGTAATAGCAACAATTAATTTTTTAATGTATAAATAATTATTGATAAAACTGCCGATATAGAGGTTAAGATATATACTGTATTAATTATTATAAAAGGGATCGAAAAATAAGCATTTATTAGATAAATGACAACAGCCAAATATTCCAAAAACATTGTAACTTTACCAATAAAATAGGTGTTAACAACTAATTTCCTTCTGAACATAAAAAGAACAGCTATCCCCACAAGTATATAACTTTCCTTCAATAAAATTATAATAACAAAATATTCTGGCACATAATAATTAGAAGAAAATACTCCAACAATAAATATCGCAACAATAATAGCCAGTTTATCTGCTAAGGGATCTAATATCTTACCTAATCTCGAGATCTGATTCAGTTTTCTTGCTAAATAACCATCAAAAAAATCTGAGACAGCCATTATTAGAAACACTACCGAGGCCTCTTTCACTTTATTTATATATATTAGATAAGCAAAATATGGTACAAAAACTATCCTCAAAATCGATATCAAATTTGGTATTGTCCAAAAATTTTCTTTGACTAACATCATAATTAATTATACATTATAATTATGTTTTTACCAATAAATAATTTTGAAATGAAAAAATTAGGTTGGGATGAGTTGGATATAATATTCGTTTCTGGAGATACCTATATCGACTCACCTTACAATGGTCTTGCACTTCTGGGCAAATATCTCATTAAACATGGATTTAGAGTTGGTATAATACCACAACCGGGGCTTGATTCCGACAAGGATATACTTTCATTGGGGATACCACGCCTTTTCTGGGGAGTATCATCTGGCACAGTCGATTCTATGGTGGCAAATTATACCCCTTTACTGAAAAAAAGAAAAGAGGATGATTTTACACCAGGAGGCATTAATAATAGAAGGCCTGATAGAGCCGTGATTAAATATACTAATCTTATAAGAAAATACGATAAGAGTAAAACAACAATAGTGCTTGGTGGTATAGAGGCAAGTTTAAGACGAATCGCCCACTACGATTATTGGGATGATAAGATTAGAAGATCTATTTTATTCGACTCAAAAGCTGATATTTTAATTTATGGTATGGCAGAACTTTCCATTTTGGAATTAGCTGATAAAATAGATAAAAAGGAGAACTTAAAAGATATTAGAGGGATATGTTATATAAATAAACTAAAAAAAGAGTCATATATAGAACTACCATCATATGAAGAAGTGATTAACGATAAGGTAAAATTTATTCAAATGTTTGAATTGTTTTATAAAAATATAGATCATAGAATTGCTAACGGTTTGGTACAAAAACATGGGGATAGGTATCTGATACAAAACCCACCACAAAGACCTCTTACTCAATCTGAATTGGATACTCTTTATGAGTTAGAATTTGAACATGATGTTCACCCAGAAATAAAAAAGATGGGAAAAGTTAAAGCAATAGATACCATAAAATTTTCTATAACAATCAACAGGGGCTGTTATGGAGAATGTAATTTTTGTGCAATAACGGTTCATCAAGGAGCAACAGTCGTTAGTAGAAGTATAAATTCGATAATAAAAGAGGTAAATAATATTAAGAAATTGAGACATTTTGATGGTATTATCAGGGATTTAGGTGGTCCCACTGCAAATATGTATGAAATTGAGTGTACTAAAAAATTAACATCAGGTAAATGTATCCATAAGAGGTGTCTTTTCCCACAAAAATGTTCATCCATTAAAATCAATCATGAAAAACTTATAACACTAATGAGTGAAATAAGAAAAATTAACGGGGTAAAAAAGATATTTGTAGCTTCTGGAATTAGATATGATATGGTAATGGAGGATTCGGAAAATGGTGAAAAATATCTATCAGATATTATAAAGTATCATACATCAGGCCAATTAAAGATTGCACCCGAACATATAGATGAAGAGATATTAAAGATAATGGGAAAGCCATCAAACAGATACCTAAAAAACTTTATAGAAAGATTCTATAAAATCTGTAAAAATGAAAAAGTTAACTACTTTCTTACCTATTATTTTATAGCTGCCCATCCAGGTTGTGATTTATCTAAAATGAAAAAACTACAAGAATATATAAAACACTATATAAAAATCAAACCTGAACAGGTTCAGATTTATACCCCCTTACCATCAACATTGTCATCGGTATACTACTATACAGAACAATACCAAGGTAAAAAGATTTTTGTGGAAAAATCACTGAAAAACAAAATGCTTCAAAAAGATATTATTACCAAAAATAACCTATCTTCTAGTCGCCAAAAGAATACCGATAAAGACTAACAATATTCCGATAACTTGGAATAGAAAAAGTTTCTCTCCAAGAAAAACAATTGCCATTATAGTTCCAAAGACTGGCATCAGATGAACAAAAGGGGCTGTATTGTTTGCACCTATATCTTTGACGGCTCTATTCCAAAAAATAAACGCAATCACAGAAGCAAAAATAGCAACATATAATATTGAAATGGTTGTTTTTAAGTTTATAGGGAAAGTTCCAAATTTATGAATCTCATAAATGTAGAAAGGTAAAAGATAAATAACTCCAAATATAACTATAGATTGTAAGAATGACAATGGATGAAGTCCTCGGGGAATACTTTTCAGTAAAACAGTATATAAAGCCCAATCTGTAGCTGCTAGTAATACAAGGATATCACCTTTATTAAACGATAGTTCTAAAATTTTTGTTAAATCCCCTTTAAGTATTATGTTTATTATTCCTAAAATAGAGATTATAATCCCAATAATCTGTTTAAAATTTGGCTTATCTTTATATATTATCAAAGAAAAAAAGAGCACAATGATAGGAACAAAAGAGTTTATTAGAATTGCATTTATAGCTGTTGTATAGTGAACTGCCTTATAAATAAGTGTATTAAATAGTGAAACTCCGAGAATCCCAACTATATTTATGTATATTATATTCTCTTTTATGATTTTTAAATCTTTTTTTAAATATTTGAATGAAAAAGGAAGTAAGATAACACCAGCCCAAAACCATCTCCAAAAACCAAGGGAAATAGGAGGTATAAGATCGTTAACCCCTCTACTTAAAACAAAATTACCTGACCAAAAAAGAGTTGTAAGTATTAGTAATATATAAGCCATGACTATATATACATAAAGAATAATTAAGATTATGTCAATCTATAAAAATACTTGCAAAGGATGAATAGAAATTATATAAGAATAAACATGACCTTTAAAGAAAAATTATATGAAATAATTTTCGAAGCTGAAACTAAAGAAGGTAAACTTTTCGATGAAGTATTATTATTGCTTATTATTTTAAGTGTAATTACTTTATCGTTAGAAAGCATTGATACTTTTCATGTAAAATTTAAAAATATCTTTTTAATTCTGGAAGTTTTTTTTACAGTCATTTTTACCATAGAATATTTATTGAGGATCTATTGTATAAAAAAACCGTTAAAATACATGACTAGTTTTTTCGGGATAATCGATCTATTATCTTTTTTACCCAGTTATCTCGAAATATTTTTCCCAGGGATACATTATATCATTTCTATTAGGGTTTTGAGATTATTGCGTATATTCAGAATTCTAAAGATGTATAGGTTCTCAACACATGCTAAAATACTTTATCTTGCAATAAAAATGAGCAGATATAAGATTGCTGTATTTTTGTTTGCAGTATTAAACATCGTTATTGTTATTGGAACTATAATGTATATGATTGAAGGACCTGACAACGGTTTTGACAATATACCCAAGAGTATATACTGGGCTATTGTAACACTTACAACAGTTGGTTATGGAGATATATCTCCCAAAACACCATTAGGTCAGTTAATAGCATCTTTATTAATGATTACAGGTTATGGGATAATAGCAGTACCAACAGGTATTATGACTTATGAAATTAATAAAATTCAAAGTAAAGAATTAACTGTAGAAGCCTGTCCAGCATGTGGTAGAGATGGTCATGATAAAGATGCAATATATTGTAAATTCTGCGGTGAAAAACTAAATTAATTTTTCAAAAAAATTAAATCTACTTGAAATATTTTTATTTTTACTATACTATATTGAAAAAATTATGAGGTGATATATGTATAAAGTAGCAGTTTTACCTGGTGATGGTATTGGTCCTGAAGTGATGGCTCAGGCTATTAAGGTGCTGGATAAAATAAGCAAAAAATATAATGTGAAATTTGACTTCCAATTTGCTGATGTTGGCGGAATAGCGATAGATAAATATGATAATCCATTACCCGAACATACTTTAAAAATATGCGAAAACTCTGACGCAATACTTTTTGGTTCTGTTGGGGGACCAAAATGGGAAAATCTACCCCCAGATAAACAACCTGAAAGAGGAGCACTACTCCCACTTAGAAAGCACTTTAACCTTTTCGTAAATATAAGACCTGTAAAGGTTTATTCGGTTTTGAAAGAATCATGTTCTTTAAAGGATAAATTTATACAGGATGGACTTGATATTGTTATATTGAGGGAACTTACAGGAGGGATCTATTTTGGACAACCTAAATATATTTCTGAAGACAGAAAATATGCTGTTGATACAATGAAATACTCTGTTTATGAAATTGTTAGAATCGCAAAGGTAGCCTTTGAAACAGCAAGACTCAGAACAAAAAAGGTAACAAGTGTTGATAAAGCCAATGTTCTTATGACCTCGGTCTTGTGGCGAGAAGTTGTTACAGAATTATGGAAAAAAGAGTACAACGATATTACTCTAAATCATATGTATGTGGATAACGCTTCTATGCAGCTTGTCAGAAACCCTTCGCAGTTTGATGTAATTCTCACAGAAAACATGTTTGGAGATATTCTAAGCGACGAAGCAGCAATGCTTACAGGATCACTTGGAATGCTGCCATCTGCATCACTTAACGAAGAAGGTTTCGGACTATACGAACCGATAGGTGGAACTGCACCCGATATTGCTGGAATGGGGGTAGCGAATCCTACAGCCCAAATACTTTCTGCTGCATTGATGCTTAGATATAGCTTCAAGCTTGAGAGTGCAGCAAAAGATATAGAAAATGCTGTTGAAAATAGTTTAAAAGATGGATTTAGAACAGGTGATATATATTTTGGCGATCATGGGACAAAAAAAGTTAATACGGAAGAATTTGGAAATGAGATTTTAAGTAGGATATAGGCAGGCAAATACCTGCCTATCTATTTACCCGGGCTTTTATGAACATGTACCACTTTTAAATTTCCATTAATTTTTACGATAACCCTTGATTCATTGATTACTTTATGCTCTATTTCATCATTTTTAATTTTAGAAAGGAGTAAAGTATAACTTACTATAGCTGTATTGTCATAAATCTGAATTCTCATATCCTGTAATTCAAAATTAAATCCAGATTTTGTACCAGCCCAATTGTTCTTCATCATAAATTCATGAAATTTTAATCCATCTATTCTATGTGGTGTTACAAACCACTCATAAAGCCCGAGGTCATCTGAGGTTGTTTCTTTATATGTTTCAAAATCTCCATTATATATAGATATTAAATGTTTGTAGATAAATTCCCTTACAATCTTTTCATCCATAACTATATCCTATTTTAATTTTTCTACATCAATAAAAGGTATGCTACCACCCGTTACTTTTGGAAGTTCACCATTCCATTTTTCTATGGCTTTAAGATTTGCTTCAATCTTTCTTAATTCCACAAGTAAAGGGGAAACATTCTCTTTTTGTATTCTTAAAGCTTCTGCTTCCGCTTTGGCTTGAGTAATCTTCTGTTCTGCCTCTATCTTAACCCGTTCAAGGTCTCTTTGAGCTTTTAGAGCTAACTGCTCTGCAGTCTGTTTCTGCTCAATTGCCTGCGTGAATTGAGGAGAAAATTTAAAATTAATAATTGAAAAATCGTCAACCACTATACTATATTGTATAAGTCTCTGTTTTAACATATCTTTTATATCATTTCTGACCTTCTCTCTCTGTGTGATAAGCTCAACAGCCGTATATTTAGCAGTAACAGCTTTTACAACCTCCTGAACTGCAGGATCTATTATCTTCTCTTTATACCCCAAACCTATGGTTTTATATATGACATTTGCTTTTTCTGGTACAATATGGTAATTAACAGCAATAGTCGAATGGATATCTTGTAGATCTTTAGAAGCAGAATCTGCATCTGTTTGAGATTTTTGGACCTTAACATCCATTTTCACAATCTTTTGGACAAAAGGGATCCTAAAATGTAGCCCTTCTGATAAAGTCTCATCAGAAGGTTTTCCAAATGTTAGAACAACACCTCTTTCACCTGCATTAATAACTATAAACGGATTTATTATTAAAAGGATAACGATGGTAAAAACCATTATAGGTATAAAGACTGCAATCTTATTAAAATTTCCAGAAACTTTAACCTCTGCCATACTAACCTCCAGCTATCATATCAAAGTTGTTTAAAATATACTCAGCCAAATAGATATCATTTTGTGTTGTTATTTTTATATTATACCACTCTGAGTTTACAAAACCAACTTTATATCCAAAAAATTCCAGCGCCATCGCCTCATCAGTTATTGTTAAACCCCTTTCATTTATCTCTTTTAAACATTTATTTAATATATCTTTTTTAAATATTTGAGGGGTATGTACCAACAATACTCTATTTCTATCAATGGTTTCATCAACGTTATTTTTATCATTTATAATCTTAACTGTATCATTAGGCTTAATTCCACAAATCACCCCATCATAATCAAGATAATTCCCAATTAATCTCTCTATAATCTTCATAGATAAGAAAGGTCTAACTGCATCATGTATAAATACGTGAGGTTGAGTAGCAATTTTTAAACAATTCATTACAGTATGTTGTCTTTCCTTACCATTGGGTGCAAACTTATAATTATCAATATTTAGGCTATTTAAAATTAACTTTAAATCCTCTTCATCATAAGGATCACAACCTATAATAATCTCCTCTGCATCTAAAAAACTTATTTTAAACAATGTATGGTAAATAATCTCTTTATTATTCAATTTAAAAAACTGTTTTTTCATATTTGTAGAAAATCTTTTTCCAATACCCCCAGCAGGGATTATTACAGAAAACTTCATAACTATTTTACCTTCCCAAAGATTATCCTACCTGTTTCAGTTTGCAAAACTGAGGTTACTACAATATCTACATTCTTACCTATCAGATTCTTACCATTCTCAATCACCACTAAAGTACCATCATCAAGATAACCAACACCTTGCCCCTGCTCTTTCCCCTCTTTTTGAACAAAGATATTTATCTCATCTTGAGGAAATAGATTTTGCCTTAAAGCCAGCGATAACTGATTTATATTCATACATTTCACACCTCTAATTTCTGCGACTTTAATTAAATTGTAGTCAGTGGTTATTAATTTACCATTAATCTGTTTTGTAAGTTCAATAAGTTTTTCATCGACAGTTTTTAAATCAGGAAAATCATCTTCATAAATCTCAACAGGCACAATTTGCTGCTCCTGTATCTTTTTGAGAACCTCCAAACCTCTTTTTCCTCTCTGCCTCTTATGATGATCGTGGGAATCAGCAACATTTTGTAGCTCTTTTAGAACAAAGGAAGGGATGACAATTTTTGATTCAATAAAATTAGCCAATATGATATCATAAATTCTACCATCTATGATCGACGAAGTGTCCAGTACCTTTGGAATTTCGATAATCTTAGTTCGATAAGGCTTATCTTTTTTAGACCACCTACTAAATAAATTATCTAATAAAAAATAGTTTTTATAACCTGTAAAAATACCTATATAAGCTAATACAAAATTAAAACCGAGCTTTAGAGCATCATTTAAGAAAAAGGTATCAAAAGATTTTGTCAGAAAATAAGATATAAGCAAAAATATAAGACCACCTATAAAACCTGAGATTATTTTGGTACTTTTAAGATCTGAAATAAAAACCTCAATTAAGCTTATCAATAACACTACACCAAGCCCATATACAATGGCATAAGCTATATCTATCCCCAATTGGGTATGCAATAGCAAAAATACACCCAATATAACAAGGGAGTAAACTATTCTAAATTTGGACATAAAAACCTCTAACTATAATTTTTTTATAACTAACAACCATATACTTTTATTATACCATTTTTTTACATATTCAAATATTTAATTACAAAATTCTTAAAATTAACTCCCTTAAAACCTGAATTATTAAGATTGCAACAATTGCTGAAATATCAATAAAACCTAATGGTGGTATAATTCTTTTAAAAGGTATTAAAATAGGCTCTGTAATGGAATATAAAATCTGCACAATTGGATTTCTTGGATCTGGATTAACCCATGAAATAAAAGCCCTGATTATTATTAACCATGTAAGATAAAATAATATATCTGCCACTGATGACACTGTAATTTTTATGATTCTCATTGAAATAGCTAAGATATTAAAACTACCTGCAAACCAATAATCAAAAATTCCATATAAGAAGCCAGAAATAATTAGATAAATAATAAAAATAACCAAAATGGTTGGTAAAATTATTCTATTGTCAGATATCTTAATAAATCTTCTTGAAAACTTAACCCATGGTAGACCAATTCTGTAAAAATAGACAGAATAATATGTAGAAATATTTTTACTACCACCTAAAATAATTGATACAATTATGAATAGTGTAAGAAAATTAATATTCTCTATAAAAGTTGACAATAAGATCACTGCGTAAGGAAAAACAGAACCTATTTTATTCAGTAATGTTTGTAATAAGATTATCAAAAATATTATTAGAGGGATAAACCTATCAGTTTCCGCTTTACTTTTACCTTTAAAAAGATTTGCAAAGATCGGCTCTGTAAAGGATGCCACTAATTTCCCAAATGGATTAAAATATAGTTCCTGAGATGTAAATATACTTCTAAATATTAAAATTATCATATAGATTTTTAGTAAAAAAATTAAAATATACATACCCTACCTCCTCCCAAATATAGCTGATCCGATTCTCACCATAGTTGAGCCCTCTTCAATGGCAATTTCATAGTCATCACTCATACCCATCGACAAAGTATCAAAAACGTTAAAATGGGTATACCTATTTTTTATATTATCAAAAAGCTTAAACATTTTACGATAATTTTCTCTATTAAGTTCTGGATTTTCGTAGTAAGGGGGTATAAACATAAAACCTCTTAAATTTAAAAACTTTTTATCTTTAATAAACTCAAGCAATTTTGGTAATTCCTCTATTTTTATACCATATTTTTGTGGCTCATTTACTAAATTAACCTGGATAAGTATATCCTGTCTATGATTGAATGACCTGAAGTAATTATCTAACTTATCTGCAAGATTAATGGAGTCCACTGTTTGAATCAAACTAAAAGAATCTTTTATTAACTTTATCTTATTAGTTTGTATATGACCTATTAAATGAAACTTTATATCTTCTAAATCCATAAGCCTGTCTATTTTATCCCTTGCTTCCTGAAGCCTACTCTCACCAAATATTTTTAAACCAAACTTATATCCCTCAACAATCTTTTCAATCGGAAATGTCTTACTAACTGCAACAAGGGTAATATCTTCTAAACTTTTTCCCCTTTTTTTAGCCGCTTTTTCAATATTTTTTTGAATCTCTTTTATCCTCTCAATCATACCTTTTTCCTAATATTGATAACATCCTGCCTGTAATACCGTTATCTCTTCTAAATGAATATAAATAAGATTTACAAAAACTGCAATAGAATAAATCTTCAAAGGAATTAATACCATATTTTATAAACTTATTCTTTATAATTTCCCGTAAATTGAGATAATACCTTCCATCTTTGATATAATAAAATCCAGTAGAACTAATCTTTGAAAAACTCTCTATAAGTTCACCTCCAACCTCATA
>JAINCL010000119.1:0-1427 GCA_036574145.1 Deferribacterales bacterium
TTTGAATGAAGAAAATCTTCCTTATGTTAAAACCCAGACCCAATTGGAATATCAGAAAAAAGTGGAAAAGGCTATTGCGTCTAAGATTAATGCAATTTTAGCTACTACTCTTGGTGAAAATAATGCAGTTGCTCAGGTTACTGCTGAGATAGATTTTGATAAGAAGGAGATCAATAAAGAGGAATTTGATCCTAACCCTGTGTTAAGATCCTCCCAGACAATTGAAGTTGAAAGTAAAAATAGTCCCATTACTCCTAAGGGTGAACCTGGTGTCGAACCGAACTTGGCTGAACCGAATATTCAGCCAACGGGTGTCAATTCTGAATATTCAAAAACTGAAGAAACTCAAAACTTTGAAGTTGGTAAAACTGTTACAAAAGAGGAGAAATCTATCGGTAGTGTAAAGAGGTTAACCATTGCAGTTGTTGTTAACGATAAGGCTGAAGTGGTAAAAGAGGGGAAAAAGGAAACTATAAAATATGTTCCAAGAAGCAAAGAAGATCTTGAAAAGATAAAAAATTTGGTTGCAAAGGCTGCTGGTTTCGATGAAAAGAGGGGAGATCAGATAGAGGTGACAAATGTATCTTTTGATACAACACCCACCTCTGAACAAAAGGCTTTGGAGAAGGAAAAGATGACAGAGCTAATCATTCAGATATCTAAATATGTTATGGCACTTATTATGTTCCTTCTTTTCTATTTCTTAATTATAAGACCAATTATGAAAAAATTAGGTGAGATAAAAGAGACTAAGACTGGTGAGCTAACGGCTGTGGGGGATATCGAAGTAAAAGGGAGCAATATAGATCTTCAGCTTGATGATAGTGTAAAATTCCCAAAAACCATTGAAGAGCTGGAAAGAGAGATAGAATCTGAGCTTGATGAAAAGGTAACTGTGGATGTTGGATCCGTGAAGACCAAGGTTATGGTGAAGAAGATTGAAGAGTCTGTAAAGGAGGATCCTGAGATGATAGCGAATTTAATAAAAACTTGGATGAAAGAGTAGAACTATGGCAGAGCAACAGGGATTGACAGGTATTCAAAAAGCAGCAATGCTTCTGATTACCTTAGGTGATGAGTTGTCTGCTTTGATAATGAGTCATCTTGATGATGAAGAGGTTCAGGAGATATCTAAGGAGATCGCAGTTACAAAGGTTGTTCCACCTGAAGTAGCTGATGCCCTTGTGGAAGAATTTTACAATATGATGCTTGCGAAAAAATTCATTGCCAAAGGTGGACTTGAATATGCCAAAACAATACTTACCAAATCCCTTGGTCCTGAAAGGGCAAGGAAGATTATAGATAGATTAACAAAGATGCTTGAGCAATCCAGTGGATTTGAATTTTTAGCAAGAGTAGAGCATAAACAGCTTGCAAAGTTTATTTCAAATGAGCATCCTCAAACGATAGCACTTGTGCTTGCTCAT
>JAINCL010000120.1:0-1160 GCA_036574145.1 Deferribacterales bacterium
TAGGATCTTCTTTTTCTAGTTTATATTTATTCACTCCTACAATTACATCCAATCCACTATCTATACGAGCCTGTTTCTTAGCAGCCGATTCCTCAATCTTTAATTTTGGCATTCCAGATTGTATGGCTTTTGTCATTCCACCCATAGATTCTACTTCGTCTATGATCTTTTGAGCTTCTTTAATTAACTCATTGGTAAGATTTTCTATGTAATATGATCCACCTAAAGGATCAACTACTTTACAAATATTTGTTTCTTCCTGGATTATTAACTGAGTATTTCTAGCTATTCTTGCAGAAAAATCTGTAGGTAATGCAAGTGCTTCATCCAATGCATTGGTATGTAAAGACTGAGTACCTCCTAATACAGCTGCCATGGCTTCTATTGTAGTTCTTATTACATTGTTATAAACATCTTGGGCTGTAAGACTCCAACCAGATGTCTGACAATGGGTTCTAAGAGCCATAGATCTTGGATCTTTAGGGTTAAACTGCTTTATAATATTTGCCCATAGATATCTTGCGGCCCTTAATTTTGCTATCTCCATGAAGAAATTCATTCCAATTGCAAAGAAGAAAGATAATCTTGGTGCAAATGCGTCTATATCAAGACCTCTGGAAAGGGCTGCCCTAACATATTCAAGTCCATCAGCAAGGGTAAAGGCAAGTTCAAGGGCACTATTGGCTCCAGCTTCCTGTATGTGGTAGCCACTAATGCTTATGGAATTAAATTTAGGCATATATTTACTTGTATATTCTATAATATCTGCAACTATTCTCATTGAAGGTTCTGGTGGGTAGATATAAGTATTTCTCACCATGAACTCTTTTAGAATATCATTTTGGATGGTTCCTGATAATTTATCCTGACTTACCCCTTGCTCTTCTGCAGCTACAATAAAAAATGCCATTATCGGGATAACAGCTCCGTTCATAGTCATTGATACTGATACTTTATCAAGAGGTATCCCATCGAAAAGTATTTTCATGTCCTCAACTGTATCGATGGCAACACCAGCTTTACCAACATCTCCAACAACCCTTGGGTGATCTGAATCGTAACCTCTGTGAGTAGCAAGGTCAAAAGCCACTGACAAACCTTGCTGTCCAGCAGCGAGATTTCTCTTATAAAAAGCATTTGACTCTTCGGCTGTTGAGAAT
>JAINCL010000121.1:0-1507 GCA_036574145.1 Deferribacterales bacterium
AGATTGTCGTTGATGTAGAAGGGTATAGAGAAAGAGTCACAAAACATCTCAGTGAAAAAGCATTAGCAGCAATAGAAAAAGTCAAAGCAACAGGTAAAGTGCAGAAACTACCACCTATGATTACCATAATAAGAAAAGATATTCATAAATTTGTAAACGAAATAAGTGGTGTTAGAACCGAAAGTTCAGGTACAGGAGATATCAAAACTATTTTCATAGTTCCCGATAAAAATAACAATAAAAGGAAGGTAAAAAATGGTTAAGTTTCTACTATTTATAGCATTAGCATATGTGGCATTTGTACTTTTTAAAAGATCAAATAAACAGGAGGTTGAAAACAAAACGATATCAAATGAACCTGTAGAATTAATAAAAGATCCGATATGTGGAACTTTTGTTGAAAAAAATACAACCTATAAAGTGAAATTTTATGATAACATTTACTATTTTTGTTCAGAAGAGTGTAGGCAGAAATTTATAAACAATGTAAAAGATAAGGAGTAGTTAAAATGAAGATATTTTTAGACACTGCAAATATTGATGAGATAAAAAAAGGTGTAGAACTTGGGATTATCGATGGTATAACCACAAATCCTAGTCTTGTAGCAAAAGAGAAACAGGATTTCAAAAAATTAATAAAGGAGATATGTGAAATCGTACAGGCTCCGGTCAGTGCAGAGGTTATATCACTGGATGCAAAAGGTATGGCAACCGAAGCAGAAGAATTAACAAAACTTAGTGAACATGTTGTAATAAAAATACCATTTACCAGTGAAGGGCTTAAAGCAACAAAATATCTAAGTCAAAAAGGTATTTCAGTTAATATGACATTAATATTTTCTTTAAATCAGGCTCTCTTAGCTTGTAAAGCTGGTGCAAGATATATTAGCCCCTTTGTAGGTAGGCTCGACGACATCGGTCATGATGGTTTCGACCTTGCAATCGCCTGTCAAAATATGATTGAAAACTATATGTTCGACTGTGAAGTTATTGCTGCAAGCATAAGACATCCATACCATGTAATAACAGCAATAAATAGCGGCATAGATATAGCAACTCTTCCATACAATATTCTCGAACAGATGATGAAACATCCTCTTACAGAAATAGGAATAGATAAATTTTTAACAGACTGGAAAAAAGCAAACCAATAAAATATTATGCTATAAATTAAAAAAAAGGGGGGCAATAAATGCCCCCTATTTTTTAGTCTTTTTCAGAAATTACTGAGCTGCATTATCAGCTGGTGCTTCATTATCAACTGGAGCTGCATTATCAGCTGGTGCTTCATTATCAACTGGAGCTGCATTATCAGCTGGAGCTTCATTCTGCTCAACTTGTGGAGCTGGTGCTTCCTCTTTTTTCTGGCAACCAGTAACAAATACAGTTGCTGCGATAACTACTAACGCGATAAGTGTTAAAAGCTTTTTCATAATATTTTCCTCCTTACCTTTACAGGCGTAATTTTTAGAACAATTAGCCTTATATATCTAAAAATATAGTTTGT
>JAINCL010000122.1:0-5033 GCA_036574145.1 Deferribacterales bacterium
AGAGATACCTGAGGTATTTGATGGTATTGTTGAAGTAAAATCTGTTTCAAGAGAGCCAGGGGATAGGGCAAAAGTGGCGGTATATTCAACAAATTCTAATATAGATCCTGTTGGTGCCTGTATTGGACTTAAAGGAGTTAGAATAAATGCTATTAGTAATGAACTGCGTGGGGAAAAGATCGATGTAATTCAATGGTCACCTGATCCTGTAAAATTTGTTTGTGCTGCTATATCTCCTGCAGAGGTTATTGTTACGAATATTTTTGAGGATGAATCGACAATAGAAATTGTGGTTCCAGATGATCAGTTATCCCTTGCAATAGGTAAGAAGGGGCAAAATGTTAAACTCGCTGCAATGCTTACAGGTATGAAGCTTGATGTTCTTAAGGAAAGTGAATACAATGAGATCAGAAAGATGAGGTTAATGGAGCAGGAACAGGAGTTGAAAGAGTTTTATGAAGTATACAATTTGGAGAATTTAGAAGTGTTAAATAGTGATATGATAGCAAAACTAATTACTGCAGGTATAAGTGATCTTTCTGTCCTTGTGGACACATCTATAGATAGATTGGCAGCTGTTCTTGAGATAAGTGAAGATGAGGCGATACAGATTGCAAATGCAGCTTTCGATTATATAGAATCTAAGTTAGCTGAAGAAGAGGAGTAGATTACTATTTACACTTACAGTGATATAGTGTATATATGTTTTTATGAGAGGTGTAATTGATGAGTAAAATTAAGATATCTGATGTATTGAAAAAGACGAACCTTAAGTATGAAGAGATAGTGGAAAAGTTTGAAGCCATTGGTAAAAAAGTTGAAAGTGAACATGATGAGTTTACTGAGAATGACTACAAAAATGCAGGTTTTGATACGAGACTGTTTGGCTTTAGTAAAAGACAGGAGTTGTTAAAACAGGCGCTGGAAAGAAGGAAAAGTCATACAAAATTTACTGAGGTTGTCATTAAAGAAACTAAAGATACATCAGATGCTGGAAAGAAAAAGTTGTCTAGGGAAGAGATTCTTAAAAAGAAGATGGAGCTGGCTAAAAATTTGCAACAATTAGATTCTGAAAGAGAAAAACATAGACAAACTGCTCTTGAGAAAGGACCTCAGATAAATATAGATAATGATGAACAGATGCAATCAGAAATTAATGAACAGGTTATATCTGAAAATGTTAAAGAGAGAAGTGTAAATGATGTTGAAACGGTTGTTAGTAAAGCTAATGTTGAGGAAAGTGTTGTAGAAGAGATAAAAACTGACACTGTTATAGATAATTCTAAAAAGTTGGAAGAACCTGAAGTTAAAGAAGTAGTAGAGGAACAGCCTGTTCAAGTTAAGCAGGAAGGGGAAAAGAAAGAATACGATCACAAGAAACCTTATGCTGGCAAGAAACCATGGGATGATAAAAAACAATCTGGCTATAAGGGTGGTGAAAGAAGAGGTGAATCTCCCAATAAGCGTAGGGAACAAAGTGGTTCAACATCACGTCCAGATAGACCACCAAGGCAGGATTCGCAGCATGGTTACAAAGGTGGTGGCTATGGTAAACCATCTGGTGAAACTGCTTCTAAGTCTCAGCATCCATCAAAAAGCGGTGGATATAGAGGTGATAGACCAAGACAGCAAACTGAAAGACCTGAAAGGCCACCTTACGAAAGAGGGAAAAAACCTGATGGTTCTGCAAGAGGTGATATTAAAGATATTTTTAAAGTGCAACAGGATAAATTAACCTTTACGGTATCCAATGAAGCTTTACTTGATGATAAAAGTATTAGAAAGAAGAAATGGGAAGAGGATGAGCCACAAAAAGCTGTGGAGGAAGTAGAGGTTAAAAAGGTAAAAACTAAAAAAGCAACATCTAAAAAAGAGAAAAATCTTAAAAAAGACATTCTTGAGAGTTTAGATGAGTTAAATATAGAGGAAGAGGCTGGATTAGATCTCGGGTTGGTTGAAGAATTAATTGATGTTGAAGAGCCTGAAGAAGAAAGGAATAAAAGGAAAGCTTCCAAACAGAAAGAGCAGATTGAAGATAATGTTGTGACTAAACCTCAAAAACCTAACAGAATACAGATAGGGGAAAGCATTGTTTTAAGTGATCTTGCAGGTCTTTTGGGTGTAAGAATCCCAGAAATAATTAAGAAATTAATGGGTATGGGTATTATGGCAACTGCCAATCAATCGCTGGATGCAGAAACTGTTCAGTTGATCGCATTGGATTATGGTATAGATGTTGAGGTAAAGGCTATTTCAGAAGAGGATCTACTTCCAAAATATGAAGATAAGCCTGAGTCGTTAAAACCAAGACCACCTATTGTTACTGTAATGGGTCATGTGGATCATGGTAAGACATCTTTATTGGATGCAATAAGGAAAACAAAAGTTGCTGAAAAGGAGGCTGGCGGTATTACTCAACATATTGGTGCATATGAAGTTGAGTTGAATCGTGGTAAAATAGTATTTTTAGATACCCCAGGACATGAAGCATTTACAACCTTAAGGGCAAGGGGAGCCAATGTTACTGATATAGTAATTCTGGTTGTTGCTGCCGATGATGGCGTTATGCCTCAAACAAAAGAAGCTATTGACCATGCAAGAGCTGCAGGGGTAAGAATTGTAGTTGCGATAAATAAGATAGATAAACCTAATGCTAACCCTGAACTCGTTAAATCTCAGCTGGCTGAGTATGGAATTATTTCTGAAGAGTGGGGTGGTGAATACCAGTTCCAGGAGATTTCAGCTAAAAATAGAATAGGTATAGATGATCTTTTGGAAAGGGTATTGCTTGAAGCTGAGATGCTTGAATTGAAAGGGAATTATGATAGACCTGCAGAAGGTATAATTATTGAGTCTAGGGTGGATAAACAAAAAGGTGTTTCAGCAACATTGATAGTTAAAAATGGTACTCTTAGGGTTGGTGATATATTTGTTTGTGGTGTTTTATATGGTAAAGTTAGGGCGATGTTTAACTATCTTGGTAAAAGTGTAAAAGAAGCTGGTCCTTCTATCCCTGTTGAGATTATGGGTTTTAGCGAAGTCCCAGAACCTGGGGAAACATTCTTGGTTGTTCCAAATGAGAAGCTTGCTAAACAGATTACAGATATAAGATTGAAGAAACAGCAAGAAAAAGAGGAAGCAGCTAAGGCAAAACTTAGTCTGGAAGATATTTTTAACAAAATAAAAGAGGGTGAAATTAAAGAGTTAAATATAATCCTTAAGGCTGATGTTCAGGGTTCCCTTGAAGCTCTGAAAAGTTCTTTACAGAAACTGTCAAACTCCGAAGTAAAAGTGAAGATCATACATGATGGGGTTGGCGGTATCAATGAATCCGATGTGCTTCTTGCAATTGCTTCCAAGGCTATAATTATAGGTTTTAATGTGAGACCAGATGCAAAAGCTAAAACTGTTGCTGAGCGTGAAAAGGTTGATGTAAGATTATATTCTGTTATCTATCAAGCTATAGAAGAGGTACAAAAGGCTATAGAGGGTATGCTTACCCCAGAAGTCAAAGAGAATGTTATCGGTAAAGTTGAGATTAGAAAGGTATTTTCGGTCCCTAAGGTTGGAAAAGTTGCTGGTTGTTATGTTCTTGAAGGTAAGATTTTTAGAAACTCAAACGTTAGAATTATAAGGGATAATGTTGTGGTTTATACTGGTAAAATAAGTTCTTTGAAGAGATTTCAGGATGATGTTCGTGAAGTCGTGGCTGGATATGAATGTGGTTTGGGTATTGCTAATTATAATGATATAAAAGAGGGTGATATTCTGGAAGTATTCGAGATGGTGGAAGAAAAGCGTACACTTAAAGATGTTAGTGAGTAATTATGCAGGTTGGTACTTTGCTACTCGAGCTTGATATCCCTTCTGCTTATTCATTAAAGGATAAGAGAAGAGTACTTAACAGTTTGAAAGAGAAGCTTAAAAATAGATTTAATGTTTCTGTTTCAGAGGTTGGTGAAAAGGATATCTGGAATAGAGGGTATCTTGCTGTTGCTGTTGTTGGTGATGATAACAAATTTATAGATGCTCAATTACAGGAAGTTTTAAAATTTGTTGAGATGTTTAAGGATGTGTTGCTTATTGATGTTAGAATGGAGATTATTTGATGAAAAAAGAGTTTTTTAGAGATAGAAGGGTTGGTGAGCTTTTAAGGGAAGAGATCGCCAATCTAATACAGTTTGAAGTTAAAAATGAAGATTTGCATGGAGTAATTATTACTGAAGTTACAGTTACAAAAGATCTGAGTTTGGCAAGAGTTTATTTTAGAAGTGTTGAAAGTAGAGATTTGGAACAGTTAAAATATTCTTTAGATAAAGTGAAAAGCTTTATATTCTCGAGGCTTAAAAAGAGTATTCGTATAAAGAAGATACCAAATCTTGAATTTATACCGGATCATTCTTTGGATTATGCTGAAAAGATTGAGGATCTGATTAAAAAGATACAGCATACTGAGTGATGACAGGTTTTATAAATCTCTATAAAGAAAAAGGGCTTACTTCTTTTCAAAATATAAAAAAGCTTTCCATGCTTCTTGGAAATGTCAAAGTAGGGCACACAGGTACTCTTGATCCTTTAGCTGAAGGGGTCTTACCTGTATGTGTTGGTGAAGCCACAAAGTTATCCTCTTATGTTATGGCTGAAGATAAAGATTATGTTGCAGGAATTATCCTTGGGTATAGGACTGATAGTTATGATATTACAGGTAAAGTTTTACAAAAAGGTGTGGACAGGGTTCCAACTATAGATGAGATAAAAAATATAATAGATAAAATGATAGGTATTATAGAGCTTGATATACCAGCTTTTTCTGCAGTAAATATCAACGGAGAGCGTGCTTATAAATTTGCTAGGGAAGGTGTTATAGATTCAGCGGGTATAAGGGTAAGTCGGATATACAAAATGGACCTTATGGATTATGATTATCCTAATCTCATAATAGCAGTAAGTGTGGAAAAGGGTACATATGTTAGAAGTATAGTTAATAAGATTGGTGTAATGCTTGGGACATTTGCAGTTATGAGTTCACTGGT
>JAINCL010000017.1:0-14067 GCA_036574145.1 Deferribacterales bacterium
TGGAGTTAAAGTGGCGATTTTTATATCAAAAGGTTTATAAATCTTTATTCGGGCATTATAACGATTATAGGTGAAATTTTCGGTTTTATTCTGATTATCGAAACTGTATTGATATATCTTCTTTTCCACATCATTATAGTCCAAAAGGTAGTCAGCTTTTAGATAACCTATTTTCAAACCATATTTTTCGATTTGAAAAGATGGTTTTTGATATAGATTTGATCTCGTATAACCATCAGTATTATCGTAAAATTGCATCAAATCTTTGTATCTTAGAGAAAAATCAGCATTTTTTGTATAGTAGTTTAATCTTAATTCTGTTATAAAATCGTTTTTATCTTTATTGGCATCTTTTAATTTGTCCACTATTCCGTAGTCAGAAAAATCCCTTTTATATCTGAAGTCTGAAACATAATCTATGTTGAATTTAAGTTCCAGATTATCGGTAAAAAACTTATTTCCAACACCATAAAGTCTCCATCTATCTGATTTATCTGATTTAGATTCAGAGTCATTTATGAATTCACCGATAATATGGATATTCTCTTTTTTACTTACAGCATAACGGAATTCATCTAAAAACATTACACCATTTTTGCTAAAAAGATTCACCCCAAGTGTCATATCTTTGTCTACATCAATAGCCCAGAAATATTTTGGAGTGATGAAA
This sequence comes from Deferribacterales bacterium, assembly GCA_036574145.1. Lineage (GTDB taxonomy): Bacteria > Chrysiogenota > Deferribacteres > Deferribacterales > Calditerrivibrionaceae > Calditerrivibrio. The sequence goes on from JAINCL010000017.1 coordinate 671, forward strand.
AATCCTCTATTGCTGCTAAATCCGAAATTCGGTACTAGAAATCCACTTTGTCTTTCCTTTTTGATGGGCCATACAAAATAGGGGGTATAAATTATGGGAACATCTTTTATGTTACCAAAAGAATGCTTTGACCTGAAGTATTGCCCGACATCGATCCGGGCTCTTGACGAAGAAAATGACCAGTCAGGATTATCACCAGAGCATGTTGTTATGGTGGCATTATCGAGTATGAAGCTATTTTCCCCTATCTTTTCGAGTTTATCTGCTTTAAAGTAGTTCCATGGAGCATAGAACCCTTTGCCATATCTAAAAAAACCTGTTCTGTTGTCGATATAGATTTTTGCATAATCTGCACGGATGATATTGGTTCTATCTTTAAAAACCACATCTTTCTCAAGTTCTATATAACCTTCTAATTTGTTGTAAGTGGCTTTATCTGTGCTGATAACCATGTCTTGATAAAGGATAAGAACAGAACCTTCTGCTGTAATTAAACTATTATTATCAAAACTATTTATTTTATCAGCCTCTATGGTAACATTTTGAGCTTTAATTTCCAATGAAAACAGTATTAATGTTATAAAAAAGACAAAAAATCTAAACACATTTCCCCTTTAAATATTCTCTTATATATGCACATAAATATAACGAACCTATTATCACTATATCATATTTGTTTGAAATGTCTATCGATTTGTTAATTGCAGTTATGGGATCTTTAATTTTTAGTACATGTTTTATATTTATATTTTCTAAAGATATGCTACGTTCATTATTGGGGATTTCTGTTAATATTATATTTTTGAAATAACTATTCAAAATCTTTACCATCTTTTCAATAGGTCTATCTTTTGTGCAGGAGAAGATAATGGTATCAGAATCAAAGTTTTTAATAGTATTTAAGAGACCTGATGGGTTGTGGGATCCGTCGAGGATAAACCTTCCTATTTTTTCCATTCTACATGGAGGGAGAAAAAGTTCAGTATCATCCGGGAGATTTTTATCTAAAACATACTCTACGACATCTTTTGCAAGTAAGTAATTGTAAATATAAGGTTTTGGATATTTTTGTATTAAGAAGCTATCTGTTTTTGGTTCAATTATTCTTATCTCTCTGTCATGGAAAATTTTTTTTATATATTCAATAATAAATCTTTTATTGACACCTAAAAATAAAGTTTTATTCTCTTTTATGATGGCAAGTTTTTCGTTTAAAATATCAAAGATATTTTTCCCTAAAAATTCTGTATGGTCATGGGAAATTGATGTTATTACAGGGATCTTGGTATTTATAACATTTGTAGCATCAAGTCTACCACCCATGCCGGTTTCCAGTATTGTAATATCAGGTTTAAATTCGGAGAATATTTTCAATGCTATTAATGTCAAAGCTTCGAAGAAGGTTAATTTGTGTGATAATATTATCTCTTTAAAATCTACAAATTTAGTATTGAATAATTTATATTCTACATCTTTTAGGTTCAGTTTGATCCTTTCTGTTATATTATGTATGTGTGGTGAGGTGTAAAGAGCAGTCTTTAATCCATGTTTTTGAAACATCTGAGCGATAAAGTATGATGTGCTACCTTTTCCGTTTGTTCCGGCTATATGAATGACTGTTCCAAGATCTTTTTCATTAAAACCTATTTTTCGCAGAGCAGAATCTATTCTATTTAGCGAAAAGTCTAAGGTTTTGAATTCCTTTTGTGTTGAAAAGAAATCAAGGAACTCAATATCGTTAACCATTTTAACCAAAGAATGTTAACAATTTATGAATCGTATCCTTCCAATCTTTTCTGTGTAAAACCATGTCCACCATTCCATGTTGCAAAAGGAATTCAGCCGTTTGAAACCCTTCAGGTAGTTTTTGTCTTATGGTCTGTTCAATTACTCTCGGCCCTGCGAAGCCTATAAGTGCTCCCGGTTCAGCGATATGAACATCTCCAAGCATAGCAAAACTTGCTGTAACTCCTCCAGTTGTTGGGTCAGTTAGAATGGAGATATGTGCCAACCCTTCGTTACTTAATTTCTTTAGGGCTGCAGATGTTTTTGCCATCTGCATCAGCGATAGAATACTTTCCTGCATCCTCGCTCCACCAGAACAACTTATGGTGATTACATGATTTCTGTTTGCTATTGCAGATTCTATTAAGCGGGTTATCTTTTCACCCACAACACTTCCCATGCTACCACCTAAAAAACTAAACTCAAATGCACCTATATGGACAGGTTTTTTATAAACAGTTCCGTAACCAGATATAAATGCTTCATTTATACCTGTTTTTTTTACAGTGTCTTTAATTCTGTCCACATACCTTTTAGAATCTTTAAATTCAAGGGGATCAAGTGATTTTAAATTATGATCTATCTCCACAAAACTTCCCTGATCTAAGATCATATTGATCTTTTCAAGAGCACCTATTTTAAAATGATAATTACATGCGGGACAGGTATGAAAATTTTTTTGTATCTCATCCTTGTAGTTAACTTCTCCACATTTTTCACATTTAACCCAAATATCCTTCTGTATCTCTCGTTTCTTCCCCTCAGTAACCTTTTGAATCTTTTCAAGTAAAAAAGTCTTAAGACCCATTAGAGCCTCCATTACTTTTATATTATTTATAATTTTCTTTACATTTTACACTAAAAAATCTATTATGCAACATAATTTTTAAAGCAACATTTAACAAATGATGGTATCTAGTTATTAATTAAGTTTAATTGTTGGAGTTTGATATGAAGCTTATGGCTCTTTTTTTAGTGGGATGTTTGACAGGTTTTATCAATGTGTTGGGTGGTGGTGGATCGTTTTTGACATTGCCACTGCTTATATTTTTTGGTTTGCCAGCTACTGTTGCCAATGGTACCAACAGGATCGGCATTTTACTGCAGAATATTTCAGCCATATTAAAATATCGATCTGCTGGTCATTTCCCTGCAAAATTTGCTATATTAGTTTCTATTCCTGCTATTATTGGGAGTGTATTGGGAGCTAAGATAGCTGTTATTATTACAGATAAAAGTTTTACAAAATATTTGGCTTTGTTTATGTTTGTAATGACTATCTTTACGTTATTTAATCCTTCTAAAACGATAAAGTTTACAAATAGATATATTTATGGTTTGGTCTCTTTCATCATTTTCTTACTTATAGGGGTTTATGGTGGTTTTATACAGGCTGGTGTAGGATTTCTACTTCTTTCAGGAACTACGATTCTTGGATATGATCTTGTTAAAGGGAATGCTGTAAAGGTGTTTATTGTTTTTATTCTGACAGCTGCGGCACTTCCAGTATTTATCATTTCTGGTAAAATTGATTATCCTATGGGGATAGCACTTGGTATTGGTAATGTTATAGGGGGAATTATTGGAGCAAACGTAAGTATAAAAAAAGGGGTAAAGTTCATCAGAAATTTTGTAACAGTTTCGATAATAGTCTTTGCAATTTTAATGTTGCTTACTTCTTAGTTTTTATTAAAGAATTGTTATTAACATTTCTTAAAATCAACAAAGATATGATAATGGCAAAAGGGATAGCAATATACCAGTGATTTTTTATGTAGTTTAAAAATGTTAGTATCGGTTTGCCAAAGATATAAGTTAAAACAATTGTAGTGGAGCTCCATATAAAGGCACTGATAATGTTGATTATGGCAAACTTTTTCCAGCAGAGTTTGGTGGTGCCTATAAAAATTGGTATTATTGTACGTAATCCATAAAGATATCTTTGAATAAATATTATATACCAACCATATCTATTAAGGAGAACAGTTGCAAGGGCGAATTTTCGCCTATGTTTGTTTAGTTTCCTCTGGACATAATTACGATTAAATCGACCGATATAAAAAAATATCTGGTCCCCAATGAATCCACCCAAACCAGCTACAATGATTGCTAAAAAGATGTTCATCTCCCCCGTATGGGACAAAAGACCAGCCATTACAAGCCCTAGCTCACCTTCTAATATACTCCAGATGAATAGGATAAGATATCCATATTTGCTTAATAATTGTATGAAAAGTTCTTCCATGTAACCCCTTTAAAAATGCTGATCTCCTCTATCATAATTATAAAATTCTTGCAATATTTATATTAATAATATAAATTATTTTAAAATTTTTAGAGGGAAGTATGAGAAAAGGATATATAGTCTTTGAAGATGGGTTCTATTTAGAAGGTAAAAGTTTTGGTGCTGAGGGTGAGGCAGAAGGTGAGGTTGTTTTTAATACCTCAATCACAGGTTATCAGGAGATTTTGACCGATCCTTCATACTATGGTCAGATGGTTACAATGACCTACCCATTGATAGGCAATTATGGTATAAATGAGCAGGATTTTGAGTCTGTTAAACCTTTTGTGGCAGCTTTTATAATAAAAGAGTACAGCGAAATCTATTCTAATTACAGAGCCACAACAAGTCTGGGGGATTTTCTAAAAAAATATGGGATTGTAGGTATAGAGGGTGTCGATACAAGGGCTATAGTAAGGCATATACGTGAATCGGGTTCGATGAATGCTATTATATCTACAATAAGTGATGATATAGAAGATTTGAAAAATAGGGCAAAAAATATCCCTTCCATTGTAGGGAAAGACCTTGTTCAATATGTTACCTGTAAAGAGCCTTATGAATGGGTTGAAGGGAGTTGGCAGATCGATGGGTCATTTTATAAACCTCAAAAATTTGATAAACATATAGTGGCATTGGATTTTGGTATTAAAAGGAATATTTTGAGGTATCTTGTGGATGAAGGTTGTAGAGTAACCGTTGTTCCAGCTAATACCAGGTTTGAAGATATAGAAAAATTAAGACCTGATGGAGTTTTTATATCCAATGGTCCAGGGGATCCTGCACCACTTCATTATGCGATTGAAACAGTGGCAAAAGTAATCGAAAGATATCCATCTTTTGGTATATGCTTGGGTAATCAACTACTTGCTCTTGCATCAGGGGGATTAACCTATAAATTGAAATTTGGTCATCATGGTGGTAATCAACCTGTGAAAGATCTTACCACTGGTAAGGTGGAAATAACTGCCCAGAATCACTGTTTTGCTGTTGATATAGCTAAGATACTTGATAAATATGAGGTGACCCATATAAATTTGAATGATAATACTGTTGAAGGGATAAGACACAAATCTAAGCCGGTTTTTGCAGTTCAGTACCATCCTGAAAATGGCCCTGGACCACATGATGCAAAATATCTGTTTAAAAGATTTGTTGATATGATTAGATAAGATTAAAAAAATTGAAGAGTCAAATGCTCAAAAAAATTGCATTTGCAGTTATCTTACCTGTTTTTCTTGTTACCTTTGGAGTAGGTTTTTGGATTTACCAGATTGAATATTTTTTGAACAATACTTTTGTAAAAAAAGAGGTAAGGATACAAAAGAACGAACCTTTTAGTTCCGTTTATAAAAAGATATTTACTGATATGCAGACTCCTAAATTTTTTGAATTTTATCTTAAAAAGGTTAGAAAATTTCCTGAAAAAATAAGGTATGGGTATTATGAAGCTGATAATAAAACCATAGAACAGTTTCTCGCCGATATAGAAAATGGAAAAGAGAGTAGATTAAAGCTGACTATTCCAGAGGGTTATAACTTATACGATATTGCAAAAAAAATAGAGTCTCTTGAGATAATGGATAAAGAGAGGTTTTTAAAATTGACCCACGACAAGGAGTTTGTATCAAAGGTAACATCAATGGATATAGATACTTTGGAAGGGTTTATATTTCCAGATACCTATTTTGTAACTACAGATATTAAAGAGGAAGAGTTCATATACCAAGCTTATAGGAATTTTATTCAAAAGTTACCAGATAATTTTGAGATGGAGCTTAAAAAGAGAGGGCTAACCTTTTATCAGGGTGTGATTCTTGCTTCTATAATACAAAAAGAGACATATATCGATTCTGAATATCCGCTTGTGGCATCTGTTTTTTATAACCGAATAAAGAAAAAGATGAGATTACAGTCAGATCCAACAATTATTTATGGCATTTATGATAGGTTTAATGGAAATATCAGAAAGGTAGATATTTTAGATTCTTCCAATAGGTATAATACATATCAGATAAATGGGTTGCCACCTACACCTATTTGCAATCCTTCAATTGGAGCTTTGATGGCTGTAATAAAACCTGCTGAAACAGATTATCTATTTTTTGTTTCTAAAAATGATGGATCTCATATCTTTGTTAAAAGCTATGAAGAACATCAAAAAAATGTGAGAAATTACCAGCTTGGTAAGAAATAGGTGCAGTATTTGAATACTGCACCTAATGGCTGTTTATTTAGTAACCTTTTTAACTACTTCTTTAGCGATATTTAAAAATGATTTGGTTACCTCTGAATCTGGATATTCCATTACATAAGGTTTTCCTGCATCACCTTTTGAAACTACTTCAGGATCTAAAGGTATTTTACCTAAAAATGGGACATTTAACTCCTGGGCAGCTTTTTCACCACCACCTACTTTAAATATATCTATCCTTTCACCACATTTAGGACAAACAAAACCGCTCATATTTTCAATTATACCTATCACAGGTATATTCATCTTTTTACTGAATGTTACAGATTTTCTTGAGTCAAGTAGTGCTACCTCCTGTGGAGTGGTCACAATTACAGAACCATCAATATCTTGAAGTATATGAGATACCGATAAAGGTTCATCTCCAGTACCGGGAGGTAGATCGAAAAGAAGAAAGTCAAGCTCTCCCCAGTCCACATCGCTTAAAAATTGTTTGATGGCACTGTGTTTGAGAGGTGCTCTCCAGATAATAGCATCATCATCATTTTGTGTTAGCAAACCGATGGACATAATATACAAGTTCTCATATGGCTCAAATGGTATTATCCCATTTGTACCTGATATGGCACCTTTCTCTTTTAAGCCAAGCATCTTAGGTATATTTGGGCCATGTATATCGGCATCAATGATACCTACTTTGTAGCCCAATTGAACAAGGGTAGATGCAAGATTGATTGTAACAGTGGATTTACCAACTCCACCTTTACCACTCATTACCATTATGCGGTGTTTTATTTTCTTTAAACGTTCTTTTAAAAGTTGTTCTGCATGTTTTTCTTTTTCCCCTGTATCACAATTTGAGCTAGAAGAACATGAACTACAGCTTGTGTTTGTATTACATTTTGAACTCATAAAGCCTCCAAAATTTTTTTAACAATCAGAATATATATTAAAAATATTTTTTTTCCACATTTTTTTTGATATAATATAGATATGAAGGAGCATTATTTAGGACATAGGAAAAGGTTAAAGGAGCGTTTTAAAGTTTCTCCAGAATCTTTGGCAGATTATGAGATTTTGGAATTGTTATTGGGATATGTTATAAAGGGGAGAGATGTAAAGCCTGAGTCTAAAGCTCTGCTGACTTTTGTGGATAACAATTTCAATAAAATTTTTCAAAAAGATATAAAGAAAGTTAATGGTATTGGAGAGGAATGTAAATTTTTTTTCGACCTTTTGAATGAATTTTATAGGAGGATCGGTTTACAGAAAATTATTAAAGATATTAGAAGAATAACCTCTCCTATGGAGTTTGTCGATTATTTTAGGCATGAGATCGGTGTTAGGGATAAGGAATCTTTTGTGGTGGTGGCTTTAAATGGTGCCAATGAGGTGGTGGATGCTAAAGTGTTGTTTGATGGAACTGTGGATAATGCATTTATACATATAAGGGAGATTGTGGAATTTGGGATAATGGCTAAGGCAGTGGGTATGATTGTGGCTCACAATCACCCATCAGGCAGGAAAATGCCATCGAATAATGATATTAAACTGACTAAGCGGCTGATGGAAGCGTTAAATCTTGTTGAAATAAAATTACTTGATCATATTATAGTAACTATAGACGATTACACCTCAATGGTAGGGGAAGGTTTCTTGAAGGAGAGTTTATGAAAAAAGTTTTCTTAACAGGGGCAACAGGTTTTGTTGGCACTGAAATTTTAAAAGAGTTGTTAAAAACAGGTTATGAAGTAAAGGTTTTAGTTAGGGATGAAAAAAGGTTAAAAATAAGAGATCCAAGAATCTCTATTGTAAAAGGTGATGTTTTGGACTTTAAATCTTTAGCAGATGGTGTTGCCGGATCTGATCTTGTTATTAATCTTGTTGGCATTATCAGGGAGATAACTGAAAAGGGTGTGACTTTTGAGAATATGCATTTTATTGCAACCAAGAACTGTGTAGATGCTGCGGTTCAGTCTGGAGTAAAGAGGTTTATACAGATGTCTGCTAATGGTACACGCAAAGATGCTGTATCTAATTATCATAAGACAAAATATAAGGCGGAAGAATATTTAGTAAATAGTGGATTGGTATATACTATATTAAGACCCTCTCTAATTTATGGGGAGAATGATTCATTTATCAATATGCTGAACGATATGATGAAGAAATTGCCGGTATTTTCATATTTTGGTGATGGTTCTTATCCGATGCAACCTGTAAGTGTTTACGAAGTGGCAGAGGTTTTTATTAAATGTATAGATAATGAAAAGACATATCAGAAGATTTTTAGTGTATGTGGAAAGGAATTGTTAACTTATAAAGAGCTTTTGAGAATTATTATGGAGGTTACAGGGAGAAAAAGGCTGTTATTGTCTGTACCTGAGTTCTTCATTGATCTTGGAATAAGTATTTTCGGTAATTATAGATGGTTCCCAATTACTAGGGATCAATTTATAATGCTTAAAGAGGGTAATGTATGTGAGAATAGAGAGATCTTTGATATTACAGGTGTGAGATTGAGGGATTTTAAAGAGACTTTGAAGGGGTATTTGAAATAGTAAATATCTAAAAAATTTTTAATTTTGATCAGATTATGTCAGTTTTACATGAATTCCATGTAAACTATTGACATAAAATTTTTTAAGAAGTAATAATTTTTTACAAAATGGAGGATGAAAATATGCACTTTTTAAATTATGTTTTGATCTTAATTTTCTTTGCTACATATTCCTATGCCAGCAGTAAAAATTATGAAATCTATGCTGCAAAATGTAGTAGTTGTCATGGTCTTGAGATAATTGAGAAAAAACAGAAAACAAGAGATGATTGGAAGAAAACCATTGATAGGATGAAAAAATATGGTGCAAGATTCGATGGTAAGGAGAATCAGATAATTGAATATTTAACTAAAGAAAGATAATTTTTTACCGATGGTTTCATTAAACAATTTTAAGGAGGTAATATTATTAAGAGGTTACTAATTCTCACTGCAACATCTATGATTATGTCTGGGTGTGCAGTCTATATGGCTTCCACAAGTGAAGGTGAGCCACCAAAACAGATTCAAAAAAATATATCTTATTGTAGTACAAGAAAATGTATTTTATTGTATGATCCTAAGATAGTTCAGACCGATTGGGATGCAGATGGTCATCTGACAGAATATTATCTTTTCGATATCGATAATGGGCAGATTAGCAGAGCTGTCATGCATGGGTTGCTGGATATTGCTACATTAGGTCTTTGGGAGATCGCTGGTATGCAGATTGAAAGGGAAAAAAAGAAGAAAAATAAGATTATGATTACCATTACCTATGATAAAGATGGGAAGATAGTAAAATCTGAAATGAGGTAAATTTTTTCATATATTATTGGCATATTCATTGCTATTCCCCATATAGGAGGTAGCAATGAGATGTTTACTTTTAGTATTAATATTGGCAATTGTTGGTTGTTCTGCTTTCCCTGAAAAGCCTATATCAAGCATCGATAAAGGTGTTGGGAATACTGTGAGTTTGCTTACCCAGCCAAGCAAAGGGTTTTTGATTGTAGCACCTTTGATAGAAATGAATTCCAATTTTTCCTCCCTATTATATGATAAAACCGATGCAGATTTTAGAAATTATAAATTGGCAACATATGGATACAAATTAAGGAATTTGTCTGATAAAAGTTTTAAATATTATGTTCTACCTGAAAAGATCTTAAAGCAGAATGAGGTACTTTATAATGATACGGTAAAAATTATGCTGGAAAGGATAATTATTGCTAATAAACTTGGAGAAATCGTAAATGATTATAAAAAAGCAGATTTTATTATTATGACATCTTTTGTAGAGTCTTATGAAAAAGTTTTTGGAGAAAATAGCGTGGATATAGAGATATCCGTCGTAGATAAAGATAATAGACCTATAATGTTTACCAGAGTTACTTCTGTTTCTAAATCTGATGCTAATTTCTTCTATTTCCCAACAAAAGCTGCAAAACCTGTAAAATATCTTACAGTTAAAGGATTGGAATATCTAATGAATAAATCATTTAGTAAAGTTTTTTTGGAGGGTTGATATGTTAAACGGTTTATATGTTGCCACATCCGGTATGATGATGCAGGAGAAGATTGTAAGCAGTATATCCAATAATCTTGCAAATGTTCATACAAATGGATATAAAAAGGATAGTTACACTTTTAAAAATTATGTTGCCAAAGCAACCAGGTATCCAGAGAATATCATAAGAGGTTCTTTATATAATAAAACAATCAATAATGTGGTTCAGTTGGATAAGAATTATAACGATTATTCCTCAGGACCTATCCATCAAACCGGAAATAAATTGGATCTTGCCCTTGGTGATCCTAAATCGTTTTTCACAGTGGAAACACCTTTCGGTTTGAGGTTTACCAGGGATGGGGCATTTAGTCTGAATAGTAACAATGAACTTGTGACAAGTGATGGGTATAGAGTACTTTCTAATAATAATCAGCCTATAACTATAAATGGTGATGTTAGTATTCTTGCAGATGGATCTATCCTTATAAATGGTGTTCAAACGGATCAGCTTGCCATTGTAACTTTTGATGACATGGATAAACTACAAAAATCTGGAAGAAACCTTTTCAGTGCCATCGACATTTTGCCCCAAGAATCTGAAAATCCTCAGTTGATGCAGGGTTATATTGAAGGTAGTAATGTAAATGCGGTATCGGAAATGGTGAAGATGATAGAGGCTCACAGAGGATTTGAGACTTATCAGAGGGTTATTGCCACAATTGATCAGTTGAATGATAAAGCTTCAAATGAAATTGGAAGAATAGTTTAGGAGGTAAACTATGTTTAGAGCATTATGGACAGCAGCAAGTGGAATGACAGCACAACAGATGAACATCGATAATATTGCGAACAATCTTGCAAATGTGAATAACATCGGTTTTAAGAAGTCAAGAATCCATTTTGAAGATCTTTTGTATCAGGAGGTAAGACCAGCAGGTGGACCTACAGCTGCAGGGATCAATCATCCTACAGGCATACAGATAGGTCTTGGTGCAAAAGTAGTAGCGACTGAGAAGATTTTTAGTCAGGGTAATTTTCAACAGACTGGTAACCAGCTTGATATCGCAATAGAAGGGGACGGTTTTTTCCAGGTGACTTTGCCAGATGGTACAATAGGTTATACAAGAAATGGTTCATTTAAGATAGATTCCAACGGTAATATTGTTACTGCCGAAGGGTATCTCCTTGAACCGGCAATTGCAATACCTGAAAATGCCACATCGATAATAGTTGGTCAAGATGGTACAGTATCAGTTACGATTCCTGGGGATACAAATCCTACTGAACTTGGAGCTATCGAGCTTGCTAGATTTATCAATCCATCAGGGTTAAAAAATATAGGTAGAAATCTCTATCAGGTTACTGCTGCCTCTGGTGAGGCTGTTACAGGTGCTCCAGGAGCTGATGGATTTGGTACAGTTGTTCAAGGGATTTTAGAGATGAGTAATGTTAATGTGGCAGAGGAGATGGTAAATATGATAACTGGGCAGAGGTCATACGAATTAAATTCAAAGGCTATCCAAACAAGTGATGAGATGCTTCAGATCGTAAATTCATTGAAGAGGTAATGATGTTTAAAAGTCACTTGTTTTTGGTATTTTGGCTACTGTTCTGTTCTTACGGTTTTACGGCAGTTTATCAAATAGAAGGGGATTGCTTTAACTTAAAAGATATAGATGTAAGTTTATATGATAAAAATATTTTATGTAAACTTAATTTTGGGGAGGAGAGGAAAGTATCTACGAATGTAATAAAAAGTATGCTTACTAAGGGGGAACAACATAAAATACCTGATACCCAATTTGTTGTGGTGAAGCGTAAAGGTGTATTATTAAATGATGAGGAATTGAAAGGTAGAATTATATCTGAGCTAAATAAGATAGATCCGTCTGTAAGGTATGAGATAATGAAGATCAATATTGGAGTGTCGATCTATGTTAGAGATAAAGACGAGTTCTCTTTAAAAATACCGGATCAACCTCTTGGCTCTGTATATATAGCTTTGGATAATGGATTTAAAAAATATAATATATATACCTATATAAAAGGTTTTAAAAAAGGGTTTATAGCAAAAGAGTCTATTAAAAGAGGTGAGCTGGTTAATGATAATATTGTGGAAGCAGAGGTTGATATAACCAATTTAAAAGAGGTTTTATTCGATAATTCATCTATTGTAAAGGCTAACCAGAATATTCCAAAAAATCGAATTATAACACAAAAAATGGTTGTGAGTGCTCCAGTTAAGATGAAAGGTGAAAAGGTGAAAGTTATTTATAATAGTGGTGTTGTTAGGCTTGAAACTGAAGCGATTTTGTTGGAAGATGCTTATGATAACAGTATTGTTAGAGCCAAAAATATAAACTCGGGAAAAACGATTTCTGGCGTTTTTAAAAATGGGATTATATATATCGAAAATTGATTTGACAACAGGTTAAAGCTTCATTATTATAACGATATGATAAACTATGTAAATGTGAGGCCAGAACATCTTAACTTCCATGGATACCTTTTTGGTGGGATACTACTCAAATGGGTGGATGAATTTGCATGGATGACTGCATCTCTCGATTTTGTCCATTGTACCATGGTTACAATTGCTATGAACGATATAACTTTTAAGTATAGGGTAAGAAATGGTGCTATCCTTAGGTTTGTTATAAAGCCTGTGAAGATCGGTAGAACTTCTGTAACATACAGAGTAGATACTTTTGCAGATGAACCTGGGGCAGATTGTGAAGTGGAAGTTTTTTCCTGTATCATCACGTTTGTAAATATTGATGAGAATGGAGTACCTAAAGAGCTACCTATAAAGGATATAAGAGAACTTAGAAGTTATAATGACTAAAATAGTTATATAATTCTGGGTAATTTATCAAAACATTAATCACCATATTTTTTAAATAATCAGGTATAGAGTTGTATCCATAAATAGTGCCTGCAATTGCACATGCTATCGCAGCAATCGTGTCTGTATCACCGCCGATTATGAGTGTCTTAGCCAATATCTCTTCAAATGACATAGATTCCAGGTTAAGCCATACTGCAGTCTGAAGAGTTGATACTACATACCCTGAAGGTCTAT
>JAINCL010000123.1:0-4398 GCA_036574145.1 Deferribacterales bacterium
AAGAAAACCTCATTCGATGAGATTTACGATCTGCTGGCTGTAAGGGTTATAGTAAAAACTGTTTCTGAGTGTTATGCAACTCTTGGAATTATCCACAACCTCTGGAAGCCTATCCCCGGAAGGTTCAAAGATTACATTGCAATGCCAAAACCTAATCTTTATCAATCTCTACACACTACGGTTGTTGGGCCAAGCGGTATGAATGTTGAGATACAGATTCGTACTGAAGAGATGCACAGAATTGCAGAGGAAGGTATTGCAGCCCATTGGAAATATAAAGAGGGTAAAGTCTTTGATCCAAAAGAGGATACAACATTTATCTGGCTTAGACAATTACTGGATCAAAAAGAGTTAAATAAACCTCAAGATCTTGTTGAAGCTTTAAAAGAAGATATCTTACCTATTCAGATTTATGTTTTCACACCTAAAGGTGATGTAATTGAACTTCCTGTTAATTCAACTCCCATAGACTTTGCCTATGCAATACACTCAAAAGTTGGTGAGAAATGTGTAGGAGCCAAAGTCGATGGTAAGATGGTTAGTCTAAAATATAAACTTAAAAATGGTGAAAAAGTAGAGATTATTACATCACCAAACCAGGAACCAAGACCAGATTGGTTAAACTTCGTCAAAACCAACAGAGCAAAAGTAAGGATTAGAAACTATCTCAGGAAAAAAGAGGAAGATCTTGCCATAAAAAATGGTACAGAACTATTATCGAAAGAGTTTGAATCAAGGGGGCTTGCACTCGATAAGATTTTAGAAGACGAAAAAAATATAAGGTTAATATCAGAAAGATTTAGTTTAAAGAATATAGAAGAGCTCTACAAAGCAGTAGGATTTGGGAGAGTTTCACCCAAACAGATTGCCAATCTTTTTAGCCGTTTGGAAGAAAAAGATGACCTTATTACCAAACCTACCTTTTCAAAAACCACACCATTTACCATCGATGGAGTAGATGGTATCTTAACAAGTAGGGCAAAATGTTGTCAACCTTTACCAGGTGATGTTTTGAAAGGGTATATAAGTGTTGGTAAAGGTGTAATTGTACACAGAGCAGATTGCAAAAATCTTGCAGAGATATCTAAATCCAATGATGATAGGATTATAGAAGTTAGCTGGACAGAAGGGAAAAATGTAAAACTGCCATTCAAAATAACCACCATAACCTTAGATAAACCGGGGATGATAAGTGATATTACTACTATTTTAAAAGATATGAATATAAATATAATAGAATTATCGGCTAAACCTTTAAGAGATGGAAATGCAATTCAATCATTCACCATAGAGTTATCCGGGAAATCGCAGTTAGATAAAATAATAACAAAATTACAAAATATGCAAGGGATTTTAGATATAAAATTTTAGTGTTGACCGAAGAGATTTTATAACTATTTTATGATAAAAAGGAGGTAACTATGATTAGTAAAAAGATGGAAAAAGCTTTAAACGAACAGCTTAAAAATGAGATATTCTCATCATATCTCTATCTATCGATGTCAGCGTGGGCTTCATCCAATGGACTTAAAGGATTTGCAAATTGGTTTTATGTACAATCTAAAGAGGAGATGGTACATGCCATAAAATTTTACCAGTATATCCTTGATCAAGGTGCAGAAGTGGAGCTTCATGAAATACCTAAACCTGAAAAAAATTTCAAAGATCCTGTTAATCTTTTTGATGAAGTTCTAAAACATGAAAAATTCATAACTAAATCGATATATAATCTTGTTGATTTAGCTTTAGAAGAAAGGGATCATGCTACAAATGCATTTTTACAATGGTTTGTGTCTGAACAGGTTGAAGAGGAAGCTTCTGTAAATGAAATCCTTGATCAACTAAAACTTACAAAGTCAGACGGAAATGGAATATTTATGATAGACAAAGAGCTTGCCACTAGAACATTTACCTTGCCAGTAGGTGTAACAGTCTAAATAAAAAATAGCCTATGCCATAATCCTTGGCATAGGCTATTTAATCATATTAAAATTAAAGTATATTAATTCCCATGGATACCAAAAAGTTGTCTTAATGCGTGCCTTGCAATATTGGGATTCTCCTTTAACCTTCTCCTCGAATAAGGTAACCAATCTTTACCGAATGGAACATATACTCTTAACCTGTGGCCACCAGAAACTATAATCTTCCTAAGCTCCTCATCAACACCTAAGAGCATCTGAAATTCATACTGATCCCTTGACAATTTGTATTTTTCTATCAGTTTTAATGCTTCAAAGACCAGTTTTTCATCATGTGTTGCTATGCCTACATAAGCACCCTTCTGTATCATCTTCTCAAGACAATATACATAGCTTTGATTTATAATATATGGGTCTTTGTAGGCATGAACCCTTTTTTCATTATATATACCTTTACATAATCTAAAATTCATATACCCGTCAGATAGTGTATCAATATCTTTTGGGGTTCTTCTCAGGTAAGCCTGAAGTACAACTCCAACATGCCCCTGAAAATTTACCCTAAGATTTCTAAAAAACTCAATAGTATCATCTGTACAGCTCACATCCTCCATATCTATCCTTACAAAATTACCCAACTCTTTAGCATGTGAAACTATTTTCATAATGTTGTGAAAAGCTTGAATCTTATTTAAATTTAATCCCATTTGAGTCGGTTTTAAGGACAGATTGGCATCAAGATTCTCTTTCTTTATTGTATCAAGAATTTCGATACAACGCTCCCTATAATAATCTGCCTCTTCCAAAGATTTAATAAATTCTCCTAAAATATCTATTGTGGTCATTATACCCTGGCTATTTAACTCTTTAGTGACCCTGACAGCATCAGAAAGCTCAGGACCAGCAATATAACTTTTTGCAAAAATACCAACAATAGGACCAGGTATATGCATAATACTTTTTGATATTAAAAAGTTCATAATAGACATAATAGTCTCCTTATTTTTCAAGCATAAATGGATAAGCTACATCATCTGGAGCGATAAAATTCTCCTTAACAGCTCTTGTGGATATCCATCTATAAAGATTTAATGGGCTACCAGCCTTATCATTTGTTCCAGAAGCTCTACCACCTCCAAATGGTTGCTGCCCAACAACGGCACCTGTAGGTTTATCATTTATATAAAAATTACCAGCGGCAAATTCAAGTTTTTACATCATAAGAGATATTGCCTTTCTATCATTGGCAAAAATAGCCCCTGTGAGTGCATATGGAGATGTTTTATCACAAAGCTCCAATGTCTCTTCAAATTTCTCATCATCATAAACATATATTGTTAAAACAGGTCCAAAAATCTCCTCTTCCATTGTTTTAAAGTTAGGCTTTTTGGCAAGTATTACCGTAGGCTCGATAAAATATCCAATAGTCTTGTCATACTTCCCACCATAAATAATCTCTGCATCACCTGAAGATTTGGCATATTCTATATACTCAGTTATACTTTCAAATGCTCCCTCATCAATCACTGCATTTATGAAGTTTGTAAAATCTTCCACATCACCCATCTTCAATTTTGACAACTCATCTTCCATAATCTTCCATGTTTCATTCCATATCGATTTTGGGATATATGCTCTTGAAGCAGCGGAACATTTCTGCCCCTGATATTCGAAAGCTCCCCTAACAAGGGCAACCACGAGCTTCTTAATATCTGCAGAACTATGGGCAAATACAAAATCTTTACCACCTGTTTCCCCAACAATTCTTGGATAATTTTTATAGTTTGCTATGTTTTGCCCCACCTCTTTCCACATCTGATGGAAAACTGCGGTACTTCCTGTAAAATGTATACCAGCCAATAGAGGATGTTTAATACAGATATCACCCACAATATTAGCTGAGCCCGGGATGAAATTTATCACTCCGTCTGGAAGACCTGCCTCTTTCAATATCTTCATGATAAAATAAGGTGCATATATAGCAGAAGAAGCTGGTTTCCATAAAACAACATTCCCCATCATTGCTGGTGATGTTGGAAGATTACCACCGATGGCAGTAAAATTAAATGGTGTTACTGCAAAAATAAAACCTTCAAGGGGTCTATGTTGAACATAATTCCATGTTCCTCTTGGACTGTGTAGAGGTTGCTCTTTATATATCTGTTGTGCATAATAGGAGTTAAACCTCCAGAAATCTATCAATTCACATGCAGAATCTATCTCCGCTTGATAAGGGTTTTTGCTGATGGATAGCATTGTAGCCGCGTTTAAAAGGTATCTATATTTTGTAGATAAAAGATCAGCTGCTTTGAGAAAGATGCTCAGCCTCTCCTCATACCTGAATTTTTGCCACTCTTTCCAGGCTTTCTGAGACTCCTCAATTGCCATTAAAACTTCCTCTTTACCAGCCTTATGATATTCCGCAAGAACATGCTTATGATTATGTGGACAAACCACCTTACCTTTATTACCTGTC
>JAINCL010000124.1:0-1122 GCA_036574145.1 Deferribacterales bacterium
TTTAACATTGAAAACAGATATATCAAGATATTCATTCTCCTTTAATAATCTGATGGATTTACTATATTCACCTTTACTCAACATCTGCTCCGCTTCTTTAAGGATATTATTCTTTTTCACCTCAGAGAGGGTTTTTTCATTGGATATTTGACTTATCAATGTATCTACCTTTACTTTATCAATACTATAACCATAAAGCTTTTTAGCATCATTTTCAAGTTGTTGTAATTCTGTAATTGGTAAAAGGGGTGTCTTAGATTTTAAATAGGTTATCTTATCCACCAATTCTGAATATTTTTTATTGAATAATAATTGGTTAAGTTTACTATACTGTTCGCAATACTCTTTGTTTTGAGGAACTTTCTGACATAAATCTTTATAAATTGCATATGCTTCTTCAAGTTTATTAGCTGATTCCAACTTTTTTGCATTTTCGAAACTCTCTTTAAAAGGATCTGGCGCACAAGAGATTGTCATTAAAGCAACAACTAATATTAAAGCCATCAATTTTTTCATAATAGATCTCCTTCTATAGCTTTTATTTGAATTATAGCATATATAGATTTTTTTACAATATTTTTTATCATTATAAATTGAAAATTAAAAAATATTACTTTATAAACTAAAATATATCATTTGAAACAAAAAACTTGATTTTTGTATATTAATTGTCTAAAATCAAAACTTATGGGAAAAGTTATAGTTGTTGCTAATCAAAAAGGTGGTGTAGGAAAAACTACTACGGCAGTTAATCTTGCCGCTGCATTGGCTTTTGCGGAGGCGAAGGTACTATTGGTGGACATGGATCCTCAATCCAACGCAACCAGCGGTCTCGGTTTTAACTCCTCTGAATTGAATATCAGTATATATGATGTTTTGGTGAATAATGTAAAAATAGATGATGTTATTCTAAAAACAAAGATAGATGGATTATTTTTGATACCAAGTAAGATAGATCTAACAGCTGCTGAAATTGAGCTTGTCACCGTTCTTTCAAGGGAAACTCGACTTAAGAGAGCTCTTGATACAATAAAAGATAAATTTGATATCATAATCATCGATTGCCCTCCATCTTTAGGTCTATTAACCATTAACTCCCTTACTGCATCAGACTCAGTATTA
>JAINCL010000125.1:0-2070 GCA_036574145.1 Deferribacterales bacterium
GTCGATGATGGTCTCATGTTCTGCGAATCTCACATATACAACTTTTCTGTCGTTCATTAAAGCGGTATCGACAAAAGGTTTTACAAAAAATTTATAATCCCTTATATTAGTTATTTCCCAAACAACATTATCCCCTAATCTTAGATGTTCCAATATACGGTCTAAACCTATAATTCCAGAATTTATAGGTTCTTTAAAATACATATTACACCATCTTATCTAATATTTCGGTAATATCCCTTTTTTGGACACCCTGTTCAATCAGGCTACCGATTTGTAATTGTGGTAGTTGGGACTCCTGGGTCGGTTTTTCGATTTTATAAATTACGCCTGTGGCAAGTTTCTCCTGCTCCATGAGTATATTTAAGGCACTCATATAATCTGATCTTTCATGCTCGCTGCCTAACCTATAAACTTTGTTATCATAGTATTCATAATTATAACTTTTTCCGAATGTTACACAAGGCTGTAAAATTTCTATAAGAGAAAACCCTTTATGAAGGATCCCTTCTTTAATAATCTCCTTTAAAAACTCAAGTTCGCCAGAATAACCTCTTGCTATAAATGTGGCTCCAGCAGATAGAGCCAGTAGTAAACCATTTAAAGGTTCATCGATTACACCATGGGGTGTAGATTTGGTTTTTAATCCTTTATCTGCAGTAGGTGATGCCTGCCCTGTTGTCAAGCCATAAACATGATTATTATGTATTAGATATGTAATGTCGAGATTTCTTCTAATGGCATGTATTAAATGCCCAATCCCCATACCGTAGCCATCTCCATCCCCACCATTTACAATTACGGTTAATTTATGATTGGCAAGTTTTACCCCTGTGGCAACAGGCATTGTTCTTCCATGAAGGGTATGGAAACCATAAGTTCGTAGGTAGTTCAACATTTTGCCAGAGCACCCTATTCCTGAAACATTAACTATATCTTTCCCGTTTATTTCAAGTTCTGCAACGGCACCTTTTATGGCATTCCATATTGCAAAGTTACCACATCCAGGACACCAGTTTGGTATTTTACCAGAGTTAAATTCCATCGCTTTCATAATAACTCCTTGGATAATTCATTTAATAACTCTTCTACAAAGAAAGGTCTTCCATCGTACTTTAATAACTTCTTTTCTATAATAATACCGGTATTGGAAGTAATGATTTTACCCAGCTGTGCTGTTTTATTATTTTCCACCAATATTAGTTTTCTATTATTTAACAGATTTTTGACACTATCCCAATCAAGAGGATGAATAGCTGAAAAATGTATAAAGTTTATTCTGTTATTATGTTTTATAACCTCAAGCATCTGTTGTTTCAAAGAGCCCCAACATACTACTGTAATCTCAGCATTCTCATTACCATATAATTTAGGTAGAGGGATCTCTTTTTTCAAATACTTCTCTTTTTTGAATCTCCTATCTTGCTGAACTACTCTATTTTCAGCTCCATCCGTTACAAAGCCATATTCATCATGTTCATTGCCAACTGCTTTATATAAACCTCCTGATGTTCCAGGAAATGGTCGCATACCAACACCATTTAAAACCTCTTTGTATCTTGGATAAAATTCCATAGGTTTTTCAAGATCACCATCGAATATCAATCCTCTATCGACTCTTAACTCAGAAGTTGAAAATCTGTTAGTATTAAAATACGATTCAGATAAAAATTTATCAGAGAGTAAGATTACCGGGACATGATATCTCTCGGCAATATTAAAGGCTTCAAAGGTATAATAAAATAGTTCATCAAGATCACCAGGAGATAATACAACTCGTACAAATTCATCCTGGGAAGCATTCAAGACAAATTTTAGATCTGCTTGTTCTGTCCATGTGGGCATACCTGTTGCCGGGCCAGGTCTTTGGCTTACAACAATCACAATCGGTGTTTCTGCTATGGCAGCAAGACCAAGACCTTCCACCATTAAAGAGAATCCACCACCAGCAGTTGCCACCATAATTCTTGCACCAGCGAAACTTGCACCGATTGCCATATTGATGGCAGATATCTCATCTTCGGTATGTTTTGTTACAATGTTAAATCTTTGTTCATGTTCTGCCAAAAA
>JAINCL010000126.1:0-13708 GCA_036574145.1 Deferribacterales bacterium
GACATCGGCTTGTATATTTGCATTTTTCAAATGAGCATCAAGGATATTGATAACTTGAGCCAGATACTGTTCACGTTCACTTCTTTTTAGCTTAACTAAATTATAAATTTCGTAATATTTATCAGGATTTAAAATTCTAAAAGAAAGGTCTTCGAGTTCCCATTTTATCCATGCGATACCTAATCTGTGGGCTAATGGGGCATAGATATCCATGGTTTCTTGAGCAATTCTGATCTTTTTTTCCTCTGAAAGATGATCTATTGTCCTCATGTTGTGTAATCTATCGGCAAGTTTAATAACAATTACCCTTACATCTTTTGACATAGATATCAGCATTTTTCTGAAATTTTCCGCCATCCGTTCTTCTGATGATTTAAATGAGATTTTACCAATTTTGGTAACTCCATCAACTAAGAATGCTACATCTTCGTCAAAAAGATTAGCCAATTCTTCATAGGTTGCATCGGTATCTTCAAGGGTATCATGGAGTATTCCGGCAATAACTGTATCCAGATCCATATTCATTTCAGCAAGTATCAATGCTACATTTAATGGATGTGAAAGGTAAGGTTCTCCACTTTTTCTCAGTTGTCCTCGATGTTTTTGGGCAGCATACACGTAAGCTTTGTTTAATTTATCAAAATCTAGGATATTATTTTTTTTCAAAACTTCCTGAATGTCCATTAATCTTACTAACTTATCTTTTGCCATTATGAACTCTGCTTAATATCTTTTAGTTTTAGTAAAATATTGGTTCCACCCAACCACTTATTATATTCAGGGGTAAATACTATATCAAAATATTCATTTTTATCAATTATATCTCTATATTCTGACATATTAAAACCGATGATCTCAAAGTATTTCCCACGTTTTTCTATAAAACCTTTTAAAATAGATCTCTCTTTACCCATTAGAGCAAACTCTTGAGCTTTACGTACCTTTTTCATACAAAAAATAGGCTCGGGATTACCATTTCCAAAGGGTCTGAATCGATTTATTAGATCGAAAAGGTGATCATTAATTTCTAAAGGTTCTATGTATGCATCTATCGATAATTCTGGAATTAATTGTTCGTCGGTTAGATATTTTGATATATAATCATGGAATCTTTTCTGCAGTATCGGAATATTTTTAATGGGTAGTTTTAATCCAGTAGCATAACGGTGACCTCCAAATTCGATAAGTATATCTGACATACTTTGAAGGCACTCGAAGATATCAAAATTTTGAATACTTCTTGCCGAACCTTTTGCAATATCATTTTCTATGGTAAGTACTATTGATGGTTTTGAATATTTTTCCACCAGTCGTGAAGCGATAATACCTATTAAACCTGGGTGCCAGTCTGTTGAATATATAACAATACCTTTATACTTTAGATTGATTCTCTTTTTTTCTATCTTTTCTATAGTGTCTCTTAAGATATTTTTTTCTATCTCTTGTCTATATTTATTTTCAGTTTCAAGCTCTTCAGATAGCCACTTGGCTTCATTCTGATTTTTTGTGATAAGAAGTTTTACACTACTTTTACAGTTTCCAAGCCTACCGACTGCATTAATTCGTGGTGCAAGGGTGAATCCTATATTGGAAGATGTAATGTCTGATTTCGTAAGGCCAGATATTTTTTTTAGCTCTTCAATACCAAATCGAGGAGAGTTTTCAATCAACTTTAAACCATGTTTTACAAGTATTCGATTTTCTCCGATAAGGGGGACAACATCTGCGATGGTTCCTAATGCAACCAGATCTAAATACGATTTTAGTGGGCTGGTGTTTTTCTTAAATTCTTTTTCATAGCTATATTTTAATGCCATTAATAGTTTAAATGCTACTCCTACTCCTGATAAATGTTTGAAAGGGTAGTTATCATCATTTTGTATAGGATTTAAAACTGAGTAGGCATCTTTAGGGTATTGGTCGCTTAATTGGTGATGATCTGTGATGATTACATCGATACCGTTTTCTTTTGCATATTTTACTTCATCAACTGAGGTTATGCCACAATCTACGGTGATTATGAGGGAAACATCTCTGGATTTTAATTCATTTATAGCATCTATATTAAGGGAGTAACCTTCTTCAAGTCTTTTAGGAATGTAAAATTCAACCTTAGTTGTAACCTGGCTGAAGAAATCGTATAGAAGAGATGTGGCCGTTACACCATCAACATCGTAATCTCCATAGATACATATCTTTTCATTGTTTCTCAATGCATTTAAAATTCTATTAACAGCCCTATCCATTCCCTTCATCAAAAAAGGATTGTGAAGGTTTGATAGAGGCGCTTCAAAAAATTCATTTATAGATTCTTTGTCATCTAAACCCCTTTTTATTAGTATCTCAATTATAAACTTAGGAAGATGGCTAAATTTGAAAAAAAGATCTAAAATCTTTTTTTCATCAACTTTTCTATATATCCATCTATATCTTGGGGTTTTTCCAACTGTTATCTCACCTTTAATCTCCATTTACCAGCCAAAATTTTATTTTTTACTAATTTTATATTAATACTAAAAAGATTTATTTTCAAGTGAAAGTTAAAATTTTGTTGAAATATTTTTGGTTATATGAAATAATAGTATTTTGTATAAAAGAAAGCAAAGAGGTGTTAGTATGGCTGATGAGCATTCTTTTGATATTGGATGTGAAATAGATTTTCAAGAAGTATCAAATGCAGTTAATCAAGCTGTAAAAGAGATAGAGCAAAGGTTCGATTTTAAGGGTTCGGCTAGCTCTATCACTTTTAATAAAGGGGAAAAGGAGATAATTCTTGTCTCCGACAATGAAGGGAAGATGAAAAATGTGCATGAGATACTTATCTCTAAAATGGTAAAGAGGAATATCCCGCCTAAAGCCTTAATTTTTGGTAACATAGAAAAGGCTTCAGGTAATACTGTTAGACAGAAGATTACTTTTCAGCAAGGTATCCCTCAGGATAAAGCTAAAGAGATTGTGAAGATTATAAAAGACTCTAAAATAAAAGTAACTGCATCTATACAGGATGATAAAGTTAGGGTGAAGGGTAAAAAGATAGATGATTTACAGGAAGTTATAAAACTTATTATATCTAAAGATCTTGGTATTGAAATTCAGTTTACAAATTATAGATAGGAGAAGGTTATGATAGTTAGGGGAAACGATATAGAACCTAAAAAGATGGAAAGACCAAGAGATGGAAGGGGTGAGGCTATTAATTTGGCTTATTCTGCATTACAGGGATTAGAGGGTAGGATAAAGGTTTTTTCTGTTGTTGATCTGGCACCAGACTCAATGGTGGGGTATCATCAGCATATTGATGATATGGAGATATATCTTATGCTTGATGGAACAGGCGTGGTAAATGATAATGGTAATGTAGATATAATTAGACCGGGAGATATGTTAATTACTAATTTTGGTGAGTGGCATTCTATAGAGAATAAATCATCAACACCTATTACATTTTTGGCTATAATTATAGAAAAATAAAATAATTTGGAGGCTATATGGAAAGAACATTTGCAATCATTAAACCAGATGCAGTTGCTGCAGGGTATACTGGAAAGATAATCGATAGGATTGAAAAAGAAGGATTTAAGATTGTGGCAATGAAAAAGATCTGGATGACAAAAAAAATGGCAGAAGGTTTTTATGCCGTTCATGCATCTAAACCTTTTTTTAATGATCTCACAACATTTATGAGCAGTGGACCATCTGTAGTTATGATACTTGAGAAAGAGAATGCCATTGCTGACTGGAGAAAGTTGATGGGAGCCACTAATCCAGCCAATGCTGAAGAGGGAACCCTGAGAAAAGAGTTTGGTAAAAATATAGATAATAATGCTGTTCATGGTTCTGATGCTCCTGAAACAGCTATGCAGGAAACAAGATATTTTTTTGCAGATATAGAGATTGTTTAAGATTTGGTTTGGATAAATATATCCCCATCCTCGAAAGAGGGTGGGGTGTAATTAAAGGTGGAGTATGAGGTATAAAAGTACAAGAGGAGATGTAAAAGGGATCAGTTTTAAAGAGACTGTTTTGATGGGTTTGGCTAATGACGGTGGACTTATTATTCCAGAAAAGATACCTTTTATTAGTATTAATGAGTTAAAAAAACTGAAAAATCTCAATTATAAAGATCTTGCATTAAATATAATGAGCTATTTTATTGATGATATCGATAAGAATGTTCTAAAAAATCTGATTGATAAAAGCTATTCCACTTTTGATACAGATGAGGTAATTCCTGTAAAAAGGTTTGGGGACAATCTGTTCATAGCTGAAATATTTCATGGGCCTACCTATGCGTTTAAAGATATAGCGTTGCAATTCCTTGGTAATCTTTTTGAGTATATATTGTCAGAGAATAATTCAAGAATGAATATATTGGGTGCAACAAGTGGTGATACTGGGAGTGCAGCTATATACGGTTTTAAAGGGAAAAAGGATATTAATGTATTTATTTTACATCCTCATGGTAGAGTTAGTCCCATTCAAGAGCTTCAAATGACAACTGTGACAGATAAAAATGTTTACAACTTAGCTATCGAAGGTACATTTGATGATTGCCAATATATAGTTAAATCTATTTTTAATGATCTTGAATTTAAGCAGAAGTATTCCCTTGGTGCCATTAACTCAATAAATTGGTCAAGGGTACTGGCTCAGGTTGTTTATTATTTTTACACTTATCTTAGAGTTGTGAATGATTGGAGTGAAGTTTATTTTACAGTTCCAACAGGTAATTTTGGAAATATATTTGCCGGTTTTATAGCTAAAAAAATGGGATTACCGATTAAAAAACTTATTTTAGCAACAAATGAGAACAATATATTAACTAGATTTGTAAATAATGGAGATTATAGTCTTACAGAAGTAGTGGAGACATACTCACCTTCTATGGATATACAGATAGCGAGTAATCTTGAAAGATACCTCTATTTTCTCCTCAATGGAAACTCTGAAGAGCTTGTTAAAAGAATGAAGATTTTTGAAAAAACTAAAAGATTACAGTTTACAGATGAAGAGGTAAAAACGATACAACAAGATTTTACATCTTTTTCAACAAGTAATGAAGAGACCATTAAAGTTATTGCAGACTTTTATCAAAAATATAATTATATATTAGACCCACATACAGCTTGTGGCGTTAATGCAACAATGCATTTTAATGATAATTTATCAATATTTATAAATCTTGCTACTGCTCACCCTGCTAAATTTCAAGATGCAATATATAAAGCCATCAGTCGCTATCCAGATGAGCCAGATAGGATAAAGATATTGAGAGACAAACCGAAACGATTTACAAAATTATCTAACTCCATTGAAGAGGTCAAAGATTTTATTAGAAAACAGCTTGATTAAAACTCCGATAAATAGATTCGATTTTCAACTACCTGAAGAATTAATAGCTCAGTATCCTCTAAACGATAGAGGTATGTCCAGACTATTGGTTGTGGATAGGGGGAAGGAGAGTTTCGATGAGTTTGTCTTTTCTGATATTGAGAAGATTATTCCTGACGACTATTTTTTCGTTTTAAATAATACAAAAGTTCTAAAGAGTAGATTATACCCTAAAAGGGTTACAGGCGGTAAGATTGAAGTTTTTCTTTTGGAAAATATAACAGGAAATAGATTTAAAGCGATGACAAAAGGTAAGGTAAAAATAGGTGATACATTGTTTTTTGAAGATGGGGAAAAGTGTAAAATTGTAGATTATGCTGAGGATAATCTCAAAATTGTAGAGATAGATAATTATCAAACTGTTATTGATAAATATGGGCATATTCCATTACCTCCCTATATAAAAAGAGGTGATGAAGAGAACGATAAGATCAGGTATCAGACTGTATATGCTGAAAAAGAGGGATCTGTGGCAGCTCCTACTGCAGGGTTGCATTTTACTGAAGATATTTTAAATAGATTGAAAGCTAAACATCAGTTATTTTACATAACATTGAATGTAGGGATTGGAACATTTAAACCGATAAAGACTGAATATATTGAAGATCATCATATGCACAAGGAAACATTTTCTATTTCTGATGATGTAAAAGTAAAAATAAATGAACTCAAAAGTAGGGGAGGTAAACTATTATCAGTAGGTACTACTACATTAAGGGCTCTGGAATCTGCTTCATCGGATGGTAGAGTGATTAAATCAGGTGATCTTGAAACTGATATATTTATAAGACCTGGGTACGAGTTTAATATTGTGGATGGTCTTGTTACAAATTTTCATCTTCCCAAATCTACGCTATTTATACTTGTTTGTGCATTTGCAGGTGAAAAACTGATGAAAGAGGCATATAACTATGCTATAAAAAATAGATTCAGATTTTTTAGTTATGGCGATGCTATGCTGATATTATAGTTAATGGAGGTTAATATTTTTAATTTTTCTATTGAAGCAGTGGATAGAGATACTAAAGCGAGAGCAGGTATTATAAAAACTTCTCACGGTATTGTAGAGACCCCTATATTCATGCCTGTGGGAACTGTTGGATCTGTGAAAACAGTTACCCCTGATGAATTATATGAAATTGGTGCAGAGATAATTCTTGGCAATACCTATCATCTTCATTTAAGACCTGGGGAAGATATCGTTGCCCATTTTGGTGGTCTTCATAAATTCATTAATTGGCGCAGAAATATATTGACAGATAGTGGTGGTTTTCAGGTATTTAGCCTAGCAGAATTAAATAAGATTACAGAAGATGGTGTCATATTTAAATCCCATATCGATGGAAGCAGACATTTCTTTTCACCAGAGGTCTCAATGGAGATACAGAAAAAGTTGGGTTCTGATATTGTTATGGCTTTTGACGAATGTGTTCCTTACCCATCTGAAAAAAGTTATGTGGCTAAATCTATAGAGGTAACAAAAAGATGGGCAGAACGATGTAAAAATTATAGATTGCAGGAGCATCAGGCTTTATTTGGTATTATACAGGGAGGGGTTTTCAAAGATTTAAGGGAGAGAAGTGCAAAACAGCTTGTGGATCTAGATTTCCCCGGTTATGCCATTGGTGGTTTAAGTGTTGGAGAAGAGATTGAAATGATGTATGAAATCACAGATTTTACAACAGATTATATACCTAAGGATAAACCGAGATATCTTATGGGGGTTGGTACTCCGGAAGATATATTGCATTGTATCGGATTTGGGGTCGATATGTTTGATTGTGTAATGCCCACCAGGAACGCAAGGAACGGCCTTCTTTTTACTTCTGAGGGGAGATTGTCTATAAAGAGAGCAGATCTTGCACTATCAGATGAACCTGTTGATAAAAACTGTAATTGTTATACTTGTAGAAATTTTTCCAGAGGTTATCTGAGGCATCTATACAAGGCTGGAGAGATACTTTCAATGAGATTAAATACAATTCATAATCTAACTTTTTATATTTCTCTTGTAAAATCTGCTAGAAATGCTATAAAAAATGGTTGTTATAATAAATTTAAAAATAAGATGTTAGAACAATTAAAAGGAGGCAACAATGTTTGAAACATTAGCATACGCATCAAATGGCGCAACAGGTGGTGGTAATCCGTTAGCAGGGCTTATACCATTAATACTTATTTTTGGTGTATTTTACTTTTTATTGATTAGACCTCAACAAAAGAGGCAGAAGGAGCATCTTAAAATGCTTGACTCTTTAATGGTTGGTGATGAAATCATTACCCAGGGTGGTATTTATGGAAGAATTACAAGGGTCTTAGATCAGACTAACTATGAAATTGAGATTGCAAAAGGTGTAGTTGTAAAGATTACTAAAAATGCAGTTGCAGCTAAGCTAACTAATAACCCGGTTAAAGAGGAGAAATAAAATATGCAATTAAAATTGCGATGGATAACAATAGCTGTTGTTTTTATTGTTGCTCTATTTTTTATGTTTCCATTGGATAAGAGGATAAAGCTTGGACTTGATTTAAAGGGTGGTATGCACCTCGTGCTTGGAGTAGAGACTGAAAAAGCTGTTCAGGCTAAAATAGATACCTTAACAACTCAACTCAGAAAAGAATTAAGAAGCAACAAAATAAATTTTGCATATCTCAAAAACGATGCTGGAAAAATCGTTATAGGAATTACCGATGGTGCCGAAAGAAAAAAGATTATGGATCTTTTATCTAAAAACTATCCAATTTTAAAAGAGGTTGGATTAGTAGCCGATGAGAAGATTATGGAGTTATCCCTTGATGGTAATGAGGTTAAAAGGATAAAGGATTACGCTGTAGAGCAAGCGGTACAAGTTATTAGAAATAGGATAGATCAGTTTGGTGTAAATGAGCCTGTGATACAAAGACAGGGGGAAAATAATATTCTGGTTCAGCTTGCAGGTGTAAGGGATACAGAGAGGGCTATCAACCTTATAGGGAAAACTGCACAGTTGAAATTTTATCTTGTGGATGAAACGGCAAATACTGAAGAGAATATAAAAACAGGTAATATCCCTGCAGATTCGATGATCCTTTATAGTAAAGTCATTGACAAAGTGACTGGTGAAATCAAATCAAAGGTCCCTTATGTTTTGAAAAAAGAAGCAGTACTTACTGGTGATTACCTTGTGGAAGCTGAAGTAAGGATCTCTTCCCAGTTTAATGAACCATATGTTTCAATAAAATTTGATCCAGCAGGAAGTAAACTTTTTGAAGAGATAACAGCTGAAAATGTTAACAAAAGGTTAGCCATTGTACTGGATGATAATGTATATTCTGCCCCTGTAATTAGAGAAAAGATTAGTGGAGGAGAGGCCCAGATTTCAGGTAGTTTTACCCTTGATGAGGCTAAAGACCTGGCAATTGTTTTAAGGGCAGGTAGCCTACCTGCACCTGTGAAGATCCTGGAAAATAGAATTATAGGACCATCACTTGGGAAAGATTCTATTCAGAAAGGTTTTATTGCAGGTATAATGGGTGTTTTGGCAGTCATAATTTTCATGATTGTATATTATAAATTCTCTGGATTAATTGCCAGTGTAGCTTTATTGTCAAATGCTATTTTAATATTGGGTGCAATGGGTATGTTTAAAGCTACCCTTACATTACCTGGTATAGCAGGATTAATATTAACAATGGGTATGGCGATTGATGCCAATGTACTTATTTTTGAAAGGATTAGGGAAGAGTTAAGGTTAGGTAGAACTGCTCTTAATGCCCTTGAGGCTGGATATGAAAAAGCTATGACCACCATTATAGATGCGAATGTGACAACTCTTATTGCCGGTGTTGTTCTATTTCAATTTGGTACTGGTCCTGTTAAAGGTTTTGCAGTCGTTCTATCCATTGGGCTACTATCTTCTATTTTTACTGCTGTTACACTGTCAAAAACCATCTTCATGACTCTTTATGCAAATAAAGATGTGAAGCAATTAAGTGTATAGGGGGATAGGATGGCTAAGTTTATGGAATTAATAAAGAATGATAAAAAGATAGATTTTATAGGTAAAACAAAATATTTTTTTCTTTTATCAATTTTCTTAATTATTGTTTCTATTATAACTGTATCCTTTAAAGGTTTAAATTTTGGTATAGATTTTGTAGGTGGTACAGTTATACAGATTAAATATGAAAAAGCCCCAGATTTAAGTAGCTTGCGTAAGTCTATATCAGATCTCAATTTAGGGGATTTTGCTATTCAGAATTTTGGTGAGCCAAATGAGGTATTAATCAGATTAGGGAAGACTAAGGATATGCCACTTGAGGAATTGGCAAACATAATAAAATCTCAACTATCAAAAATCGATCCTAATAATAAGTTTACTGTTGAGAGGCTTGAACAGGTTGGACCTCAGGTGGGTGCTGAGTTAAAATATAAAGCAACAATGGCATTGATATACGCTACCATTGGCATATTAATATATGTTGCTATTAGATTTGAGTTAATTTATGCCATAGGTGCAATTCTTGCACTTGTACACGATGTTATCATCACGTTGGGTGCTTTAAGTATTACAGGCAAAGAATTTAACCTTACCGTAGTTGCAGCTCTACTTGCTCTAATCGGTTATTCGTTGAATGATACAATAGTAGTATATGATAGAATAATGGAAAGATTAAAGCAACAGGCTAAAGAGAAGGTAAATCTTGCATATGTAATGAATATAAGTATTAATGAGACATTGAGTAGGACTATCATTACTTCGTTATTAACATTTTTAACGGTACTGTCATTATTATTGTTCGGTGGTGATGTTATTAACCCTTTTTCATTTACACTTGCAATAGGTATAATCGTAGGGACCTATTCTTCAATAGCGGTGGCTTCAGGGTTGGTTTATATAATCAAAAATCTAAAGAAGAAATAATTTAGGTGGGGAAACCCACCTTTTTTATTGTATAATATTTGTATAAGGGGGTATTATGAAGATAGTTGCTTTATATAATGTAAAAGGTGGCGTGGGTAAAACCTCTACAACTGTGAACCTATCATATTTAGCAGCAGATGAAGGTTATAAAACTGTTCTATGGGATCTTGATCCTCAAGGTGCTGCAACCTTTTATCTTAATGCTTTGGATAGAGTTAAAGGAAAGATAAAGAAAATTATTACAGATAAAGATTTTTATAAGAATAACATTCATCCTACTGATTATAAAAATCTTTATATATTGCCTTCGGATTTAGATTTAAGAAATATAGATATTATTTTTAATGATATAAAAAAGTCTACAAAGAAATTTAAAGAGTCGATAGAAGATGGTTTTGGTTCTTTTGATTTAGTTTTTGTTGATTGCCCGCCTGGTATTTCTTTACTATCTGAACATATCATAGAGATTTCAGATCTGATACTTTCACCTTTGATACCATCTCCCCTTTCCTTGAGAACATATGAATTATTAAATCAGTTTTCAAAAGATAAAATAGTCAGAGGTTTTTTTTCAATGGTGGATAAGAGGAAAAAATTGCATAGACAGATTATAGATGATCTTATAAAAGGTGAGAATTTCTTAAAAAACGTTATACCGTATTCATCGAAAGTGGAACAGATGGGGACACTTAGGAAACCTTTACCCGCTTATGATAATTCTGATACTGCGGAGAACTATATGAATTTATGGAATGAGGTGAAAGATTTATTGAATCTAAATAAGTTAATTAATAGTAAATAGTTTTTTTGTTTTATAATCTTGTAAGATACTTTTATTCTGATAAAATTTATATATTAAGCTACGTGAAAAGAGTTAATTTTAATTGACAAAACTATATTTAATGAATATAATATTTTGTAAAAAAATTATGGGAGTTAATATTGAAATGGTTTGGTTTATTGAAACTATTTTTACTTTTCTTAGTTATTAACATAGCTTACTTACCTTTATATGGAGAAGCTAAAACTATCCATGTAATAATAGATAATAATTATCCACCATATTCATACATTGATACCAATGGAAAATTAGTGGGATTTTCTATAGATTTATGGAAATTATTTGAAAAGAAAACAGGGGTAGAGGTGATTATAGAAGGTAAAGAATGGGCAGTTGCTCAAAAGGATATGAATGAAGGTAAATATGATGTAATAGACACTGTTTTTAGAACAACGAAAAGAGAAGAAATTTATGATTTTTCAGAACCTTATGAAAAAGTTGATACTCACATCTTTTATCACAAAAATATATCGGGAATAAACGATGTAAATACTTTTAAAGGGTTTCAAATTGCCACAAAAAAGGGTGGTGCAACTATAAATTACCTTTATGATCATGGTTTTAAGAATATAAAAGAGATGGATTCCGATGAAGATATTATCTTATCAGCCAAAAATAGTGAAACCACTATTTTTATTGTTAGTAAATATACAGGTTTTTACTATCTTTACAAATATAATTTACATAGAGATTTTAAGATTTATCCTAAACCCCTGTTTTCAAACAATCTTCACAGAGCGGTGTTGAAAGGTAATATAGAAATTTTAAACCGGGTAAATTCAGGTTTTAAATTGATTACTGATGATGAGGTGGATGAGTTAAGAAAAAAATGGTTCGGTGAGTTTATAGTTAAGAAAATTGATTATAAGATCATCTTTATGGTATTAATTGGCTTTTCAGTTTTAATTTTTGTATTATTTATGTCGAATATATATTTAAAATCTATTGTTAAAAAAAGGACCATAGATTTAGAACTGGAAAAGGAGAAGTTTAAAACTATATTCAATAATTCTAATCAGATGATGGGATTGCTGGATAGTAGTGGGAAGTTTATTATGATAAATAAATCTACATATAAAAATTTAAACTTACCTAAAGGCTCTTTGGAAGGAGTTTCGATTAAAGATTTCCCTCTTTTTAAGGGTAAAAAAGAGATGGAAGAAACCGTTGATAAAAGTATGATTTTAATAAGAGAAGGTAAACAGGCTGCTAATAGACTAACATTTTACGTCCACGGGTACGGTTATAAATATTACGACATAAGAATGACTCCGGTAATGAAAAATAATGAGTTAAAATATATTATTGCAGAGACTAAAGATATTACAGAACACATCGAATATATAAGAAATAGTGAGCAGCTAAAGGCTTTGCAAAATATTCATTTGATTGTGGCTGGATTAGCCCATGATTTTAATAATTTGTTAACTGGTATTTACAGCTATATTAGTTTAATAGCTGAGATAAACAAAGATCCACAGATTGATGAAATGTTGAATAATACTTTAAATGCATATAATAGAGCCAAAAACCTTGTTAGACAGCTACAAACTTTTTCAAAAGGGATCCAGTTGAATCTTGAAGAAGCTGATATAACTAAAGTTATTAAAGATGTTGTTGATATTGCAATATCAGGTTACAAAGATATCAGTGTTGAAATTTATTGTAAAGATGGAAATATTAAAATTTTGATTGATACGTATCTCATTTCTGAAGTTATTGAAAATATAGTTTTAAATGGTATTCAATCTATGGCAGGAAAAGGGGTAATAAAGATCATTTGTGGTATTGTTGAAGAGGATAATTTAGTTTATTATAAAATATCTATAACAGATGAAGGTTCAGGGATAGATGAGAAGCAGATATCAAAAATTTTTGAACCTTTGTACACAACTAAGGAAAAAGGTAGTGGTTTAGGGTTATATATGGCTAAAATGATAATTGAGAAACATGGTGGGTTTATTAGGGTCAATTCAGTTTTGGGTAAAGGCTCAACATTTGAAATATTTATACCTATAAAAAAAGGGTGAAGCGTTTTTCTTCACCCTTAAATGTTATCTTTATTTGTAAGCATCTTTAAAGAGTTTATATTCAATAGAATCCACGAGAGCTTGATAACTTGCATCGATTATATTATGGGCAACTCCTACAGTACCCCATATATCTTTTTCATCTTTAGATTCTATTAAAACCCTTGTAACCGCTTTGGTGCCATCTTTACCAGATAAGATTCTGACTTTAAAGTCAACAAGTTCCATGGTTTTTAGAGATGGGTAAAATTTTTCAAGAGCTTTTCTGAGGGCAAGGTCAAGGGCATTTACTGGACCATTACCTATTGCAGCAGTATGTTCTATTTCACCACCAACCATAAGCATAACTGTGGCTTCTGCAAAAGGTGGCTCTAAAGCACTTCTTTTTTCATCGATGACTCTGAAACTCAATAAGTCAAAGAATTTTCTGAAATTTCCTAAACCTTTTCTTACAAGCAATTCAAAAGAGGCTTCTGCTCCTTCAAATTGAAAGCCTTTATTCTCAAGCTCTTTAAGTTTTTCAAGTATTGAATTGAGATTAG
>JAINCL010000127.1:0-4471 GCA_036574145.1 Deferribacterales bacterium
TTCATCACTTGTTGTAATAATCCTGGAATTTGTCTGATAGCCTCTTTGAATAGTTATCATGGTAACAAATTCTTGAGCTATATCCACATTGGAATTTTCTACAGCACCAGATTGTATAATTCCCCTACCACCAGCACCAGCTACTCCGATTGCAGCTAGGCCTGAGTTTGGCGTTTCAGCAAACAAAGAATTACCCACCCTTGCCAAACCTTCCTGGTTTGTGAAGATAGCAAGTGCGATCTGACCAAGAATTTTAATCTGACCATTACTGTATGACCCAACAATCTCACCCACATCATTTATAGCAAGTTTATCCAGATCACCTCTTGTGTATCCATTCTGATCAGATTTTGTTATTGTTGATGTACCAGCTGAAAGTACCATACCATTGAATTCTCCCGGTCTACCAATATTAACTATAACTCCACTAATATTATCAGCTCCATTGCTTGGTGAAAGCGTATAACTAAGAGTTGGCATAATGTTTCCATTGTTAGCATCATATACACCTTGGAAGGAACCATTTGAATTAAATCTAACAACAACCTCATTTCCAGTGGTACCATCAATGGTAACACCGTCATTAACTGTATCTGATGGCGTAATTTTTAGCTTCCATTCATTATTTTCTTCATTAAATAGATAAAACTCATAATTAACTGTATGGGCATTCCCCTGTGAATCATATATAGTTTGACTTGTAAAAAGTTGTCCACCTTTAGCATTCTGTATTGTTTGGTATTTCATATACTCATTAAATGTAGCATATGTACTTGTACCTATTGCAGAAAGAGTGATATAGCTAATTTCATTTCTTATACCCTTTTCACCAGTTACTTTAATCTGTCCATTTTCTATCTTTATACTACCTGGCTCTAATCCCAAATAAGATTCAAGTTTGGATGTTAGATCACTTAATCTATTGCCAGAAGCGCTAAGCGTTGATACTCCATCACCATTTGGAATATTTCCCCCAATTCTGGCATCCATTTGAATGGTTGAGGTATTATCAAGGCCCAAATCGATACCTGAATTAGTCATCAAATTTGTTAATAAATCATTCTCTTCTGCATATCTAAGAAATTTATTGGATCTCATTATACCTGTTGCACCTGTTGTAATAGTTGAAGAGGTAACTGCATTAGATTCAAATATATTTCCAGAATAGGCTTTATCTAAAGAAAAACCTGTTATTATGTTATTTCCACCCACATTATTATATTCGATTCTACCCACATCACTACTTGATGGATTATCTATATAACTTGCAACAAAACCAGTTGAAATATTATTAGCAATAGCTATAGATACTTGGTTAGCCAGCTCACCCAGATTAATAAAATCTGAACCGGTAGTTATTATTTTCTCATAAAAAATTTCAGCCGAATTTCTGGTAGATGTTACAGTTGAATACGTACCAACTAATGTTTGTAAAACAGCAGCAAGATTAGGATTACCTGAAAATGAATTTATAGTAAAATCTGTCCCACCTCTTGTAATAACGACTTTACCTTGATTAATTCCCACATTTGCAGTTGCATCTACTGTTTGAATTAATCTTTCCAATTCATCAACGAATCCCTGCAAAGTATTAAAAGTATTATCATTATTTGTACCATCTGCAGAACCATAATTTAATGTGTATGTATTGCCGTTTAATACTATATTAACCGTTGTTGCAGAATCCAACCCAAGGCTCACATCTGAACTATTGTACACTCCACCCATATTTGTAATACCGGTAGCATGTGCTTTTATCCTCACAGGTTCACCATCGAGTAAATCCATTTTCAACCCGTTATTATTAAACACAGATGTAATAGCAGTATTAGCATCAGCTGTGGTTAATAGTGGTTGATATTGCAAAATTGTTGGTTCTGCTCGTGTGTCAAGGTTTCCTGCCAACATAATCTCTGTTGTTGCTTTTGCTGCCAGAGTCATCTGAGCAGGTCCCATCTGTATATCTGTTATATCAGCATTATTTAGAAGTTGACCCGTTGCAAGATCAGTCATCCAACCCTGAACCCTAAAACCAGCTGGATTTACCAGGTAACCATTCCTATCAAAACTGAAATTACCAGCCCTTGTATAGTATTTTTCAGACTCCTGTTCACCTCTAACGATGAAAAAACCTTTACCGTCGATGGCCAAATCAGTAGTAACCCCAGTGGTTTGAAAAGTTCCTTGCAAAAATATATTATCAACAGAAGAGATATTTGTTCCTAAGCCAATCTGTAATGGATTTATACCACCTATATTTCCACTAGGAGCTTTACCTATAGAAACCGTCTGACTCATCAGATCCTTAAAAGTCAATCTACTTGCTTTGTAACCAACTGTATTCACATTTGACACATTATTACCCAACACATCCATAGCCTTTTGATGTTGACTAAGACCACTTACAGCCGAATATAATGATCTTAACATACGTTACCTCCTATATCAATTATTCTCATAAATTTCTGTAATATCTTCGGCATTAACCGAAAAACCGTTTACATTAAACTTAAGTTTACCATCCACAAATGCAGCTCCTATAACTTTCCCATTTGCAATGTTTCTTACAGGGATCTCATTTCCATCTTTATCTTTTGCTTTAACAACATAGCTATAAGAGCCATCACTAAGTTTACTACCATTCAAACCTGTACCATCCCATGGGATAGTATTAAGTCCAGCTGGTAGTTTATTAAACTCACCATTTGACACCAAAGAACCAGCACTGTTGTATATAGATACACTCACATATTCTGCACTATTATCGAGGGTAAATTGTATCTTTGCTTCTCCATCTTTCAGATTAAAACTATTTCCATAAAACTTCACATTTTTACCCAAAAATGCTGCACCATTATAAAGTTGACTCTCCTTACTAACCTTATTTTGATTCTCAATACTTTTGGCTATATTTATAAGCTGTTCCAATGATGAAAACTGAGTTGTTTGATTTATAAACTCATTATTGTTCATCGGGCTCAAAGGATCCTGGTTCTTTAGCTGCGTAATCATGAGGCTTAAAAAATCATCCTTATCCAGTTCTGTTTTTGTGGTTCTTGGCTTTTTATTAAGCAAATTAATTGTACTACCTGTTCTTTCAATAGACGTCATCATAAATCACCTCACGCATACAACCCATTATTTTCAACTTTTTTATCATTATCACCATCAACTAATGTCCCACCTAATCTAAAATTACCTTTTTCCCCTTTATTACTTTTATCACCTCTGCCATCATCGGCCATCATAAAGCCAAACTCCATATTTTCAATAACTATACCTTTACTTTCCAGCTGGTTTCTAATCTGATCCGAACTGCTTAACAACATCACCCTTGCATGTTCATTATCAGTAAATATTTTCGCAGTAATCTTTCCAGCTGTTTCAGTCAGTTGAATTTCAAGTTTCCCTAGATGTTCTGGTGTTAACTGTATTGTAAGTTTTTTTACCCCAGAATTTTTAGCAGTTTCAATGAAATCAACAATTTTAATAATATCTTTTAGTTCTTTAATCTCCATATGCTTTACACTATCAACATTATCCCTATTGACTTCCACAGTCATGTTGGTACTTTTTATATCTGTAAAGTCAAATTTCCTTTCAAAAAGGTTGTCTTTTTTGGTATCTAAATCTGATTTAAAATCTGTCTCAATTTTTTTACTATCTTCAGAAAACTTCGTAATTATCTCCTTTAAATCAACCCTATTATTCTTCTCATCATTATTTTTATTGTTAATGAGCTTCTCCATTAATTTTTTGTAATCAAGACCCAAGTCTTTCCTATCTAATGACACTTCTTTATTTCTATCAATTTTATCCACAACCTCACTAATTGTTTTCCCAATTTTATCTTTAAGATCTTGTGAATTAAGCATGCTCATAGCGTTTGAGAATTTTTCTTTTATTTCTGTAACAAGCTTATCCAGTTGCTTTATCTCATCACCATTTAATTCATTATTATTTTTCAATGTATTAATAAGGCTCATAATCACAGCTATCAAATTCTCCATTGCCTCTTCTGATACTTCAGCATCATTTAAAATATCATTAACCTTATTAATTATATCTACTTTAGCTAATTCCTTATTGGAAGCATTTGAGAGATCCTTCATATTATCATCTTTAATTAGTTTGTTTGTTTTATAACTATTAAAATTATCAGAATTTTTATCGACCTTTACATTTTTAGACTGATCTCCATCTGAGACTCTGGAAATCTTTTCGAATAACTCTTTAAAATTACCCTCTTTTGAAATATTATTACTCTTCAGGTTTATACCTACCTGTAGTGTTAACATATCCTCCGATTGTTTCAGTGGGATAGAATTTACCATATTACACCTCCATGAAGGTGTATCAGAAAGAAATATGCCAATGTTTTTAGGGAATTTTTTTCCTAATTATCGAATTTTTATTGAAGATAGTTATCTCTTATATCAAAAGCCACAGTAAAACTAGGATTCTTATCAAT
>JAINCL010000128.1:0-1350 GCA_036574145.1 Deferribacterales bacterium
TAAAGGTTCATTCCATACCGATAAACTTCTTAAACCCAATCAAGGGTACACCACTGGAATCTAAAAAAGTTCTCCCCGAAAACGAAGCTTTAAAAATAATTTCAATATATAGACTTTTATTGCCTGATAAACATATAAGGGTATGCGGTGGAAGAAATGCTGTTTTTAACATGGAAAATAAGCGTAAAATTTTAAATGCAGGGGCTAGCGGTATAATGGTTGGGGACTACCTCACCACAACCGGATTCCCAATAGACTCTGACCTTAAAGATATAGAAAATGAAAAGTACACCTAAATTTAAACCGGGAGAAAAAGAAAAAACAGCTGCCGACCAATCTACAGATTCTAATCTATATGCATTAAAAGGCAGAATCTGGATAGATGCCAACAATGACACCTTTTTTAGCTTTGGACGTGCAGTATTACTTGAAAGGATAAAAGAGTATGGATCCATTTCAAAAGCTGCTAAATCCATGGGGATGTCATATAAACATGCTTGGGATCTTATAGATTCCATGAATAAACATTCAAAATACCCAATAGTAGAAAAAACAGCTGGTGGGAAAAAAGGTGGTGGCACCAGATTAACCATCTATGGTGAAGAATTACTCAATATATTCTGGAATATTCAAAATAATTTTAAGAAATTTTTAGAACTTCAAAAAGAACTAATTGATAAAATAAACAAGTAAAAAGGGTGGCTAACCACCCTTTATCTAATACTCGAGATATTTCATTGTATTATCCACCATCTCCCAAATCCCGCATGGGCATACCCCTGCACAGATACCACACCCTATACATTTATTAGGATCACTCACATACTCAAATTTACCATCAGATTTGGAAAACCTTGAAATAGCTTGTTCGGGACATACAGTCATACATAACTCACAATCTCTACAATAACCACAGCTCATACATCTTTTTGTTTCATCAGTAGTTTCAAGCTCAGCAACTTTCATATAATTCATAGTGGGATAATACTCATTTTTCACCTTATCCTGAGGTATCTTTGGAGCCTTTGCAAAGTTGCTCAATGGAAGTCCTTTAAACATTCTACCTATGTTTAGTGCAGCCTTGCGACCATCACCAAGAGCATGGGTAAAAAGCCCCAATTTTATTGTATCCCCCACAACAAAAAGTTTAGGATTAACTTCCGATTGGTAGTATTCATTTATTTTGACCTTACCTTTTTCGTCAAGATACTCTTTATCAAGAAGAGACAAATCTGGTCTATCCCCAATAGAAATAATAACAGTATCTGCCGGTATTAATCTTCCATCTTTTAGGATAACACCCTCTTCAGTAATCTTTTCTGTATAACATGGCCATAATATATCTGCCCC
>JAINCL010000129.1:0-2868 GCA_036574145.1 Deferribacterales bacterium
ACTTGAATGTTGCCAAAGAAAATATGACAGCAGCTGAATCAAGGATCCGTGATCTTGATGTGGCTGAAGAGATGGCTACATTTACAAGGTATCAGATACTTAATCAATCAGGTATGGCAATGTTGGCGCAGGCTAATCAAGTGCCTCAGATGGCTCTTCAATTGTTGCGTGGTTAATTTTGAGTAAAAATTAATTAATAAAAACATGGAGGTATATTATGGCAGCTTTAGTTAGAAAAAATGAAAATAGCAATAATACTGATAAATCTCAACTTACAAAACTTTATGAGATGCTTAGAGAGATGTTTAACACTCAATATTACGGTGCAGTGGAAATAAAGTTTGAAGCTGGTAAAGTGACAATTGTGAAAAAGACAGAGAGTATCAAAATTTAATGCAAATGTGAAAGTATATCTATTTTAGGGGGTACCTTCTGGTACCCTTTTTTAATAGGGAAAAAACTTTCTGACTGATCTGGTATAATTTTTGATAAACATTTTTAAAATACCATCCAATAAGGAGGTAGCTATGAGAAGGAAAAAATTAAACAGTGTTAAGATTTTTATAAACGATTTAATAAGCTATTTAGGTAAAGTTTCAAAGGAATGTGATGAATTTTGTGTCAGTTCCCAATTCAATGATAAGAAGATAACTATAAGATACAGCGTAAAGGGAGGATGTGATGTTCAAAGATAAAAGTGTGCTCATAACTGGTGGTACAGGGTCTTTTGGTAAGGTATTTGTAAAATATCTGTTAAGTGAAACTGAGGTTAAAAGAGTTGTGGTTTTAAGTCGTGATGAATTCAAGCAGTATGAGATGGCTCAGGAGTTTAGGAACGATCGTAGGTTAAGGTTCTTTTTGGGTGATGTAAGGGACAAAGAGAGACTATATAGAGCATTCTATGGGATAGATTTTGTAGTTCACGCAGCAGCGTTAAAACAGGTTCCAGCTGGTGAGTATAACCCTTTTGAAGTAATAAAAACAAATATTTTGGGTGCACAAAATGTAATAGAATCCAGCATAGATAATGGTGTTAAAAAGGTTGTTGCTCTTTCCACTGATAAAGCTGCTATACCTATAAACCTATATGGTGCTACAAAGTTATGTTCGGATAAACTTTTTGTGGCTGGTAATGCCTATGCTGGAGGTAGAATAACGCGATTTGCAGTGGTAAGATATGGTAATGTACTTGGTAGTAGAGGTTCGGTATTTCCTCTTTTTCTAAAACAGAAGAAAGAGGGGGTAATTACAATTACCCATCGAGATATGACCCGTTTTTGGATAACGTTACCCCAAGCTGTGGGGCTTGTTGTCAAAGCTTTCAAATATATGACTGGTGGTGAGATCTTTGTTCCAAAGATACCGAGTAT
Source organism: Deferribacterales bacterium (assembly GCA_036574145.1). GTDB lineage: Bacteria > Chrysiogenota > Deferribacteres > Deferribacterales > Calditerrivibrionaceae > Calditerrivibrio. The sequence goes on from JAINCL010000129.1 coordinate 1,371, forward strand.
GAAGATGTGGGATTTTGCAACTGCTATCGCACCAGAGGCAGAAATTAAGGAGATAGGTATAAGACCTGGTGAAAAGATGCATGAGGTAATGATCCCTGAAGATGATGCACGACATACAAGGGAGTATTCTGACCATTACAGGATAATACCGGAATTCTTAAATTGGGAGGCACCAAAAGAGTTCGGAAATGGTGGGAAAAAATTACCAGATGGTTTTTCATATAGAAGTGATAACAATCATTTATGGTTGACTAAGGAGCAGCTTTTGGAGTATGTAAAACAATATGAACAGGGACTTATATGATACCATACGGTAAGCAGTATATCGATCAAGAGGATATAAAAGCAGTAATAGAAGTTTTAAGCTCTGACTTTATAACGACAGGCCCTAAAATAGCAGAGTTTGAATCTAAAATCGCTGAGGTCACTGGTGCAAAATATGCGGTAGCTGTTTCAAACGGTACAGCTGCATTACATATTGCATCTATGGTCCTGTTAAATAGAGGGAATAAAGTAATCACCACGCCAAACTCCTTCGTAGCAACTGCAAATTCAATATTATATATGAACGCTGAGCCTGTTTTTGTAGATATTGCTGAGGATGGAAATATTGATCTTGATAAAGTTATTGAACTTCTCGAAAAAGATAAAAGTAGCAAAGGATTATATCTGGTAAATTTTTCCGGTAATCCTATTGACTACAACAAATTAAGTTATATAAAAAGGGAATTTAAGATAAAAATTTTAGAGGATTGTGCCCATGCCCTTGGGGCTAATTTTGGCGATATAAAGGTTGGAAGCTGCTCCTATTCGGATTGCTCCACCTTCTCTTTTCATCCAGTGAAACATATTACAACCGGTGAGGGTGGAGCTATCACCACAAATGATGAAGAGATCTATAAAAAATTAATGACATTAAGAACCCACGGTATTATAAGGGGTGATTTTACTCAACCAGAGATGGCATATGGTAAAGATATGAAATTAAACCCCTGGTATTATGAGATGACTGAACTTGGATATAATTACAGGATAACAGATTTTCAGGCTGCCCTTGGGATTAGTCAGCTTAAGAAATTAGAGAAATTTTTAGCAAGAAGAAAAGAGATTGCAAAACGTTACGATAGGTTTTTTAGTGGTAATGAGCTTATCAAACCGTTGTATAACTTCAATGACAATTCTTCTTATCATCTATATGTGGTTAGGATAGATTTTGAAAAATTAGATATCTCAAAAGCAACCTTTTTTTACATGATGAGGGAGAAAGGGATCTCTTTACAGGTTCATTATATCCCGATAAATTTACAACCTTTCTATAGACAGATCGGTTACGGCTCAGAAGATCTACCTGAAATGTATAAATACTATAATGAAGCTGTAAGTTTACCGATATATTATGAACTTACTGATGATATGCAGGATTATATCGTGGAAAATAGTTTTAAAATCATTGAGGATATGAGATGAAAATTTCTGCAATAGTTCAGGCAAGGTTATC
>JAINCL010000130.1:0-5582 GCA_036574145.1 Deferribacterales bacterium
TGATGAGTTGGTTAGGTAAAGGTAAGATTGTAGATAGAGATAAGAATTAAATAAAAAAGGTGGGTTATCCCACCTTTTTAAATTTTAGGAGCACCTGCCAATATCTCTTTATCAACTTTATCAGAATATTTATTAAAGTTTTCTATAAAATCTGAAGCTAATTTTTTCAATGTTTCATCATATTTGTTTTTATCTGACCAGGAGATTTTAGGATCTAAAATCTCAGAAGGTAGATCTGGAATTGCTAATGGGATCTCGAAACCGAAAATCGGATCCTGTTTAAATCCTATATTATCCATTTCATTTTCTAGAATAGCTTTTATTATCCTTCTTGTATGGGCAATGGAGAATCTTTTACCTATACCGTAAGGCCCTCCAGTAAGTCCTGTATTTACAATCCAACATTTTACATTGTGTTTTGCTATTTTTTCACCGAGTAATTTGGCATATACCGCAGGGTGATGAACCATAAATGGAGCTCCAAAACAAGCACTAAACACAGATTTAGGTTCTTTCACACCTTTTTCTGTTCCAGCTACCCTTGCTGTATATCCAGAAATAAAATGGAACATCGCTTGATTCATATTTAATTTTGCTACTGGAGGAAGTACACCAAAAGCATCATAAGTAAGAAAAATTACATTTGAAGGGGTACCGGCTAACCCATTTCTAACTATATTGGGGAGGTGGGTTATTGGGTACGATGCTCTTGTATTTTCTGTAAGGGAATCATCATCTAAGTCTATTCTCCTTGTAATAACATCAATTGCTACATTTTCTAATATTGTTCCGAATTTTCTTGTGCATTCATAGATATCTGGCTCTGATTCTTTAGATAGTTTTATTACTTTTGCATAACAACCACCTTCAATATTGAACACTCCACTGTCAGTCCATCCATGTTCATCATCACCCACAAGCAATCTCTCTGGGTCGGTTGATAATGTAGTTTTACCAGTTCCTGATAAACCGAAAAATAATGCAACATCACCTTTTTTACCAACATTTGCAGAACAGTGCATAGAAAGAACATTCTGTTTTGGTAAAAGGTAATTCATTACAGTAAATATCGATTTTTTAATTTCACCTGCATAACTGGTTCCACCAATGATTACAACTTTCTTTTCTAAGTTTAATATAATAAATGTTTCAGAATTTGTGCCATCATGTTCAGGTATTGCATGGAATCGTGGAACATTTATAACGGTGAAATCTGGTTCGAATTGATTTAGTATATTTCTATCAAGTTCTCTAATGAACATATTTCTGGCAAACAATGAGTGCCATGCTGTTTCTGTAATTACTCTAACTTTGATTCTGTAGTTTGGATCAGCTCCAGCATACAATTCCTGAACAAATACCTCTTTGGTTTGGAGATATGCCTGAATTCTTGAATATATCTTCTCGAAATTCTCTTTGCTTATTGGTTTGTTATCCTTTGACCAGTTTATATCTTTACTATATACACCGTCATCGACAATAAATTTGTCATTGGGCGATCTACCTGTATGGTGTCCTGTCCTTACAACTATCGGACCAAGATGGGCTAATAGCCCTTCCTGCCTTTTTATAATTTCTTCGTAGAGTTCAGGTGTAGAGAGATTCCAGTGAATTCTTTTTAAATTTTTAAAACCATGTTGTTCCAAGCCGGTATGTTCTGTTTTTTTCATAATTGCCCCCTTAAATATAATATTAATTTTATTAAATTCTACTTGAAATGTAAAGTCAAAAATAGTATTAAAAATCTATGGATCATTATTTTATAGTTACAGTTAGTGAAGAAGAGATAAAGAAAGAGAAAAAGAAGGCAAGAGAGTTAAAAAATAAACAGTGGTGGCGTACTCAGATTTCTAAGGGGATATGCTATTATTGTGGAAGAAGATTTCCTTCATCTGAATTGACAATGGATCATATAGTTCCGATTATTAGAGGTGGCAAATCTACAAAAGGGAATATTGTTCCTGCATGTAAGGAATGTAATAGTAAGAAAAAGTATATGTTACCAATTGAATGGGAAGAATATTTAAATAGATTAAAAAACTATGAGGTTGAGGATGATAACCGGTAAAGAGATAAGGGAAAAATTTTTAAGGTTTTTTGAAGAAAGGGGGCACAAGGTTGTGGAGTCATCATCACTTGTTCCCCATAACGATCCAACGTTACTTTTCACAAATGCAGGTATGAATCAGTTTAAAGATCTTTTTTTAGGTTTGGAAAAAAGAGACTATACAAGAGCGGCTTCATGCCAAAAGGTTGTGAGAGCTGGCGGTAAACATAATGATCTTGAAAATGTAGGAAGAACATCAAGACACCATACATTTTTTGAGATGCTTGGGAATTTCTCTTTTGGAGATTATTTCAAAGAGGATGCTATAAAGTATGCTTGGGAATTTTTGACTGAGGAATTGAAGTTGCCAAAGGATAAGTTGTTTGTTAGTATTTACTTAGATGATGAAGAGGCTTTTAAGATATGGAACGAGGTGATAGGTTTACCTGCAGAAAAGATACTAAGAAGAGGGGAAAAGGATAATTTTTGGGCTATGGGTGATACCGGTCCGTGTGGTCCATGTTCAGAAATTCACATAGATCAAGGGCCTGAAGCTGGCTGTAGAAGAGAAGATTGTAATCCAGATTGTGATTGCGATAGGCATCTTGAATTGTGGAACCTTGTCTTTATGCAGTATAACAGATCTGCTGATGGTAAATTGACCCCACTTCCGAAGCCAAGTATTGATACTGGTATGGGGTTGGAAAGGATTACATCGGTATGTGAGGGGGTACTGAGTAATTATGATACTACTTTAATCAAACCTATAATAAATTTTATAGCTGAATTAGCAGGTCTTGAGTATGGTAAAAATGAGAAGATAGATGTTAGTTTGCGTGTTATAGCAGATCATTCAAGATCAACAACTTTTTTAATTGCCGATGGTGTTATACCTTCCAATGAAGGTAGGGGTTATGTGTTAAGACGTATTATGAGAAGAGCCATGAGACATGGTAAGATGCTTGGTTTTACTGATACATTTTTTTATAAAGTTTGTGAGTTTGTTGTTGATTTTATGAATGATCATTATATAGAGTTAAGTGATAAGAAAGATTATATATCTAAAATGGTTGCCTTTGAGGAGAAGAGGTTCTCCAGAACCTTAGATATTGGTATCAGAATGATAGATGAGATTTTAACAAATTATACAAAAGAAAAAATTATCCCTGGTAAAGAGATATTTAAACTATACGATACTTATGGATTCCCTTTGGATCTTTTAAACGATATTGCTGAAGATAACGGTTTTTCTTTAGATATACAAGGTTATGAAGATGAGATGAAGATACAGCAGGAAAGAGCTAAAAAACATTGGGTAGGTAGTGGTGAAGAGAGGATCAGTGATATTTACAAAAAACTTAGCAGTTTAAATACCGGTTTTAGAGGATATGATGAGTTAAAACTGGATACAGAGGTGATAGCTATAATCAAAGGTGATAATGAAGTGTTAAAGGGTTGTGAAGGTGATGATATAGATATTATTTTGCGAGAGACACCTTTTTATCCTGAAGGTGGTGGACAGGTGGGAGATGTTGGTTTGATTATTTCTGATGGTTTTTCTTCAGAAGTATACGACACTAAAAAAGCAGGTAACCTGATTATCCATAAATGTAAAATTAAGAAAGGGGAGATTGCAAAAGGTGATAGAGTGTCTGCTGTTGTTGACAAGGATAGAAGATATGCCACCGAAAGAAACCACACAACAACTCACCTTTTACACAAAGCATTACAGCTTGTTTTAGGTGATCATGTTAGACAGGCTGGATCCCTTGTTAGCTCTGATAAACTAAGGTTCGATTTTAGTCATTTTGAAGCTATTTCCGAAGAAGATCTTATTCAGATTGAAAGAATTGTGAATAAATATATCTTAGAAAATTTAGTAGTAACTAAAACATATATGCCTATTGAAGATGCTATTAAGTCTGGAGCCATGGCTCTTTTTGGTGAGAAATATGATAAAGTGGTTAGAGTTGTTGAGATCAAAGATTTCTCAAAAGAGCTGTGTGGTGGTTGCCATGTTAGATATACTGGGGAAATCGGTTTGTTTAAAATTGTTGGTGAGACAAGTGTTGCTGCTGGTATAAGGAGGATTGAAGCTGTTACAGGTATGGTGGCTTTTGAGTATATTACTAAACAGAATTTAGTATTAAAACAGTTATCTTCAACTTTTAAAGTTGCTTTCGATCATATCCCGGTTAAGGTTAATGAGATATTAGAAGAAAATAGAACGTTAAAGAGGGAATTGGAGCAAGGAAAGGCGAAAGAGGTAATGGGTATAGTTAAGGAAGTTGATAAATTTAGTAAAGTGATAAATGGGGTTAAGGTTGTTGTACTAAAATTTGAGAATGTTGATACAAATATTTTAAGGGAACTGGTGGATAATATAAAGGATAAAATAAAATCTGGTATTGTTTTACTTGCTGGTATAAATGGTGAAAAGATTACATTCTTTACCGGTGTTACGAAAGATCTGACTGCAAAGTATTCTGCTGATAAAATTGTTAAAGAGGTTGCTAAAGTTACAGGTGGTGGGGGCGGAGGAAGGGCAGATTTTGCACAGGCTGGAGGTAAAGATTTAAATAAAGTGGATGAGGCTCTGTTGTTAGTGGAGAAGCTTATCGGATAATATAAATTTATTAGTTAACGGTGATAAAAATTAGTAATATTGTATTGTACAAATGAAAATGATCAGGTAGATCTTGACATTTTGAAATGAATATGGTAAAAATATAATTCGTTGTTGCCGGAGTGGTGGAATTGGTAGACGCGCCGGACTCAAAATCCGGTGGGCTAATCACCCGTGGGGGTTCGAGTCCCCCCTCCGGCATTTTTTATTTAATCTTTTATGTCTGTCATCAAACATTAAACAGTGAATATTCTTAAAATGTTGAGATTGATATTTGCCATCAGTACTTGTGATATAATTCTAATAGTTCTTTGTAAGGAACAAAGTAATAAATAAGTTTAATATCAATATTGAAAGATTTAGAATAGAGTACTAAATATTGTACATCGATCTACCAATCAGTATATTAATTTGAAGCAACCGATCTTTAATTACAATCTGAAAAAAAAATGAATAAAAGATAAATATCCCTTGATTACTTTTTTATTTTCATTTAAATAATCATAGGGGTATATATGTTTGGGAAGTTATTCAAAAGAAATCTAATTTTTAATGAAAAAGATCCTGTAATCAATTATGTCATAAAGTTATGTAATAGTTATAATAAGGCAAACTTGATGAGTAAACCTATTTCTGAAACTGAATTTTGTGTAATTGATACAGAAACCACGGGTTTGGATATTAATACTGCAAAGGTTATCAATCTTGCTGCTGTCAAGATAAGGAATTTTAAAATTATCGATTATTATAATGTTTTCATCAATCCAGGGTTTGAAATAGATAAAGAGTCTATAAAATGGCATGGTATAACAGATGAGATGGTGAAAGATAAGCCTTTCATCATAGAAGTGTTGCCGGAGTTTATAAAATTCATCAGGAAATCTGTACTTGTTGGTCATCATATAAGAT
>JAINCL010000018.1:0-1315 GCA_036574145.1 Deferribacterales bacterium
TTTAGCTCACCTATAAGGGATTGAAACAAGTGAATGAATCTTCAAGGGCTATAAACGAGAAATGTTTTTAGCTCACCTATAAGGGATTGAAACCATGTTCTACAATCTTATTTTCATCGTCAATTGCTTGTTTTTAGCTCACCTATAAGGGATTGAAACTTGGATAGTTTAACTCCAGCCTTCATTACATCAAAAAGGTTTTTAGCTCACCTATAAGGGATTGAAACTTGGAGTTAGAATTATTGCTACTTTTTGCTACATTCACAGTTTTTAGCTCACCTATAAGGGATTGAAACCCTAAATGAAGACACAAAGCCTATTTATGTGAGTGCTTTTTTTGAAATGGGCTTTTATAGGGTTTTAAAGGTTTTTAGCTCACCTATAAGGGATTGAAACTGAGTTGCTTTCTAAGGAGTGTCCTGAGGCACTAACTTATTGTTTTTAGCTCACCTATAAGGGATTGAAACGAAAAGAAGGTCTTAAAACTGTTGTTGTTTTTGCAAGTTCGGGTTTTTAGCTCACCTATAAGGGATTGAAACATGCATAAATGCCCCTATTTTGCATAAAAAAGCCCAAAGTTTTTAGCTCACCTATAAGGGATTGAAACTAGCAGAAAAAAACAAAAACACAAAAAAAACCGACTGGTTTTTAGCTCACCTATAAGGGATTGAAACTTGCCTGTGCCGTTGCTCTCATAGCTGTTTTCATAGTTTTTAGCTCACCTATAAGGGATTGAAACACAAGTAATTACGATGGAGAAAAATACATCCACATTTTAAGTTTTTAGCTCACCTATAAGGGATTGAAACATGTGAGCTCCATTCTGTAAAACTATTTCCGACCTCGTCTCGTTTTTAGCTCACCTATAAGGGATTGAAACAATCTTCATACAAACTTCCACATCACACAGCGAAAGGGTTTTTAGCTCACCTATAAGGGATTGAAACCGGAAGATTGGCAATGGATTGCCCTTATTACAATGAAGGTTTTTAGCTCACCTATAAGGGATTGAAACTCACAGGGGGAACTGGTGTGGGACAAATAAGAAAAAGTTTTTAGCTCACCTATAAGGGATTGAAACAACAAAATTCAGGGCGAATGGGATAAGGAGTTGTTAAAAGTTTTTAGCTCACCTATAAGGGATTGAAACCACCTGTGCCGTCTGCCATATTTGTATCTTTCATAGAAAGTTTTTAGCTCACCTATAAGGGATTGAAACATTTCTCGTTTATAGCCCTTGAAGATTCATTCACTTGTTTTTAGCTCACCTATAAGGGATTGAAACTGGTGATCCTTTGACTGTATATTTTTTCCC
>JAINCL010000131.1:0-1754 GCA_036574145.1 Deferribacterales bacterium
AGATATGGCTTCATTACCTGTCATGACAACATTGTCTTTCAAATCATTTTTTGTAACTACAGTAAAACCCTCTTCTTTGACAGTATTATAACCTTCAGTTGCACCTTTCAAATTTATACTAAAAAGCTTTTCAGATGGGTAAAAGTTTCTAAGAAGGTTTTCCAGTAAGCCGAAATCGATCCCCAAAATTTTAACAATAGCTCCAAGAGCTATACTATTTTTCAGAAGATCATTACCTTCAAGCTTCTTTAATATATTTTTAAATGGTAAATTGATAATTTTACCTTTAACCGTAGCTATATCCTTTGTATTTTCTGCATCTATGATGATTAGCATATCATCGCTGATCTGCTCCCTCTGTATAGCAACATCGGTTAATGCAATCAGAATATCATATTTTGTATAAAGTGCTGTTACAGGGTCTTCAGATCCTTCCACTAAAAATGAGTTATACCCTCCCCGTATCAACGATGGATATTCAGGGTATCCATGAACATATAGACCAGTTCTTTTTAATAGTTTTGTTAATATGAGACCTGAAGTCATTATACCAAGTCCAGCAGGTCCTCCGATCTTTATCTTTATCATAGTCATCTCTTAGTTAGCTTATATTTGTGTAACATAATATCAGGTTCATAGGACGATTTTGCAAGTCTTAATGATGGTTTACCGAGATCCTGTTCAAAATTGAGGTAAATATACCTTTTTGGTAATATATTTGCAAAACTATTGTAAATATACTGGTAAATCCCTTTATATTCTTTGATCCCTTTTGCAAAATGTACCACAAATGTGTCATCACTGATCTCTTCACCCATAATAAACCCCACAGGTCTATCATCCACATAATATATTATACCACAAATTATAAGTTCTTCAGCATAATTTATCCCATCAATATTGGCAAGGTAATCTGTTTCGCTTATCGGTTCGCCAATACTTTCTTGCCAAAGGTCCAGAATGTAAAGGGCATCTTTTTTTGTTTCATCTGTTAAAGGCTTTGATGAGGCTTTATATTTTTCCATGAACTGTTTTAAAAGATTTCTTTTACCATGAAGGTTTCTACCTTTTAAAGTGGTCATTTTTTCAGTGGTATATATATAATCTGTGTCATCTAAGTTTGAAGTTATTATATAATTTTCCTCATAATTTTTCAGCCAATCGTAATCAAGGGGGAATATAATATTTACATCGTTTAATAACATTTCGATCATTTTTTGATCGATGGTATCAAATCTTTCTGTGGGCATATAATAAGTTAAACCATCATAAGTTAACCCTTTTATAAAAATTTTATCCTCTATAAAACATACCTCATACTGATGGCTGCGGCGGAAAAGGTAAAGGTTGGCAAAACTGTATTCGGAAATACGGGTATTAACTTTTTTTAACCTATCAAAGAGCAGGTTTTTATGTTTTAAATCAAGCTTTTCAGATCTCATTATTAATCCACCTCTTAGATTTAAATCTATTGAAAATTAAAAATGCTTGTAAAATGATGGAGATTGTCATTGCCCACCATATTCCATAAGCTCCAAAGCCGAATAGTAGTCCAAAAAGATATGCTAAGGGGATGCGAACACCCCATAATGCGCCCAATATCCTCCTCATTGTGGCTTTTGTATCTCCAGAACCGTTAAGACCACCTATTAGAATTGTCCCTATTGCCATAAATGGTTCACTGATGGCACTTATATATATGTAATGAACAGTTGAACGTATAACATCTTCATCATTTGATAATATGGAAGATA
>JAINCL010000132.1:0-7996 GCA_036574145.1 Deferribacterales bacterium
GCTGACTCTATACATTCAGAATGAACAACAAAATGATCTAATTTCCCAAATTCCTTTTCAAGTTCATACAACAAAGTTTCAATTTTAATAATTGAATTCTCAGCTATAATAAATCTATCTCTCCCATCTGTTGAGGCAATATATGAATTTATTTTATAGATCTTATGCTGGATAAATTCAATAATATCCTTAAAATCATCTGCATAATTCTTCAAAAGGCCCAAGTTTGATATAAACTCATCACCTGTTCCGTAAGCCTCTACCCTTACATCACTCTTTAAAACTCTTTCACCTGTATAAAGTGATGTTTCTCCACCATCACCTTTTTTTGTGGCTATACTCATTTATCTACTCAATACCTCTGCAATTTCCAATAACTTATGATCCAGAGGTTTTTTTAGCCCGATAATATCTTTAAACGGAACAAACTCTATCTTTGTTTTTTGTAATGCTGTCATAACTTCTGTTTTACCCTCTAAAAGACCTTCAACAGCTGCAGCCCCCATCCTTGTGGCTAAAATTCTGTCAAAAACTGTAGGGCTACCTCCACGTTGCAAATGCCCAAGTATAGTTACCCTTGTATCAAAACCACCTATCATACCGAAAACTTTCCCAAAATCTGTGGCAGATCCAACACCTTCTGCTATTATAACAATACTTCTACTCTTCCCCTCATTATACCTTTTCTTGATCTTAGCAATGATCCCTTCGATATCATATTTAACCTCAGGTATTAAAACAGCTTCAGCACCTGTAGCTATAGCAGAAACCAGAGCAAGATACCCACAATTTCTCCCCATAACCTCTATCAGAAATGTCCTATCATGGGAACTTGCGGTGTCATTAATGGAATCCACAGCTCTTACAATGGTGTTTAAAGCTGTATCTACCCCAATGGACATATCGGTACAACATATATCATTATCTATCGAACCTGGGATACCTATGGTTTTTATTCCATATCTCTCAGATAATACTTTTGCACCTGTGAGGGAACCATCCCCCCCTATAACTATTAACCCTTCAATACCATATTCAGCCAATACATTAACAGCCTTTATCTGCCCCTCATCGGTTTTAAACTCCATAGATCTGGCACTCTTCAAAATGGTTCCACCACGTTGAATAATATTAGCCACAGACTTATTATCCATCTTTATCAATTTACCTTCGATTAACCCTTTATACCCCTGCTCAATGCCATAAACTTCAAGATCATGAGCCAACCCTGTTCTTACAACACTTCTCACAGTAGCATTCATTCCAGGACAATCGCCACCACTTGTCATTACAGCAATCCTCTTCATAAAGCCCCCATTTATTTTCTATATGATATTGGATCTGATACACCAGCTTCTTTAAACCCTTTTAAACGTAACAAACAGCTATCACATTCTCCACATGCATAATCTTCATTCTTATAACAGGACCATGTCAGTTCAAAAGGAACTTTTAACTCTAACCCTTTTCTAACAATATCCCCTTTAGTCATATTTATCAAAGGAGTTTCTATCTTTAATTCTGTATAAGCTAATCCAACCTTTAAAAGGTTGTTAAAAGCATCATAAAATGCTTTCCTGCAATCGGGATAACCGCTACCATCCTCCTCAACAACACCGATAAAAATACGATTAGCCTTAATAACTTCAGCCCAGCTAACCGCAATAGATACAATATTTCCATTTCTAAATGGGACATAGGTGGTGGGTATCAAAACTCTATTGATATCTCCGTTTTCCACTTCCATATTAAAATCTGTAAGTGAAGACCCACCTATTCTTTTTAGATAAGAGATATCAACCACAAGTTTACCTGATGCATTATAAAACTCTGCAATCTTATTAAATGCATCCAACTCCTTTTTCTCAGTCCTTTGCCCATAATTTATATGCAGAAAATATAGTTCATATCCCAAACTTTTTGCTATGGCAGTTGTAACACAACTATCCATACCACCACTAACAAGCACAATAGCCCTTGTATCCATAACTATCTTCTCCAGTAATATGGTGTAAATATAATGAAAAATGTATAAATTTCAAGCCTACCTGCAAGCATACCTATACTTAATATAAATTTTGAAAAATCTGAAAAGAAACTATAATTATCCATCGGTCCCACACTTCCAAAGCCTGGACCAATATTCCCAACACAAGCAAGAGCAGCAGATAGTGATGTAACTATATCAACACCTGTAAAACTAACCAGCAACATAACCAACAAATTAGTAATCATATAAAGAAAGAAGAACCCAGATATAGCGTATACCGTATTTTTTCTTATAGATTTACCATTGATTTTTAAAACAAATATACCCCTTGGATGCACAAGATACTTCATTTCATTTAAGGCCTGTTTAAGCAATGTTAAGATCCTGATGACTTTAATACCACCGCCAGTAGAACCAGAACAACCCCCAACAAACATCAAAGCAAACAGCAACGCCTGCGCAAAAATAGGCCATTTTTCGTAATCAGCAGATGCAAAACCTGTAGTGGTATGGATAGTTGCAACCTGAAATAAAGCATGCCTTAATCCATCTTCAAAATTCATACCATATGACAAAACAAGATTTAATCCAATTAATAATGTATAAACAACAATTATAAATATATAAAACTTAAACTCTGAGTCTTTTTTTATTACACTAAAATTACCCATCAATATCTTATAGTGTAGAGCAAAATTAGCTCCAGCAAGTATCATAAATATTGCAATCACCCATTCAAAATATGGATTATTAAATGTCATAATACTTGAATTCTTAGTTGAAAATCCACCTGTAGCAAGGGTTGCAAAGGTATGGTTAACGGCATCAAATAGATCCATTCCACCAATAAATAATAGAAAAGCCTCAATTATTGTTAACCCGATATATACCATCCATAAATATTTTGCAGTGGTAGCAATTCTTGGTGATAATTTATCAACAGAAGGCCCCGGTGCCTCTGCTTTAATTAACTGCATACCACCTATTCCTAACAGAGGAAATACTGCCACAGCTAACACCACAATACCCATTCCTCCCAACCAGTGGGAAAAGGATCTCCAAAATAGTATCCCTTTCGGTAAACTCTCCACATCTTTAAAAATTGTAGCACCTGTTGTGGTAAACCCTGATACAGATTCAAAAAATGCGTCGAAAAAACTTACATTTAAATTACCAAAATAAAATGGTAAAGCCCCCACTAATGAGACGATGATCCAACCAAGGCTAACAAGAAACATCCCATCGGCAGAAGATATATTATTAAATTTAATACCCTTCAAAAGGTAAATAATGGTTAAAGATATTGCACCTGTAAATAACCCAATATAAAGAAAAACTTTCATAGTAAAAATATCATTATATAGCATAGAAACAAAAGCTGGTATAACGAATAATACAGAAACAATAAAAATCAAAAATGCAAGGATCTTACAAAGAAACAGAAATCTCATACAACCTACTGATAAAAAAACTCTTCAATTTCCTTCACCGCTTCTTTAAGACTAAATATGATAATAATATCATCAGCCTTGAAGATAAAATTACCATCAGGGATTAAACTTTTCCCATCTCTATTAACAGCCACAACTAAAGCATTCTTTGGTAAAGTGAGGTTTCTGAGCTGTTGTCCATCCAACATAGAATCTTTTTTTAATTTCAATTCTAGTGCCACAGCCTTACCATCAAAGATAGAATAGATATTTATCACATTACCACTTTTTATATATTTAAGTATAGTATTAACTGCACTGTGTTTAGGGCTAATAGTGATATCGATACCAAGAGAGCTTGCCATATGCAGATAATTTGTCTTATTTACAAGAGCTATAGCCCTTTTTATCCCCAAAGATTTATAATAACTGGCAGAGAGTATATTGATCTCGTCATTATCTGTAGCTGTTATAATCAGATCCTTTTTTGTTAGATCCTCCTCTTCCAATAACGCTTCATCAGATATATCACTATTCAACACAAGGGCTGATGGAAAAAGATCGGCAAGTTTCTTAGATTTTTCATAATCTTTTTCCACAATGATAATCTCTCGCCCCATACTTGTTAAACCATCCACAACTAGTCTCTGGATCTTTCCCCCACCAGCAACAACAACACTTTTTATCTTTCTTCTTTTAATACCTATATTGATAAAAAGATAATCTAAATTTGTTTTAGTACCCACCACAAAAAGATGATCATCTTTTTTAACTATATCTTTACCTGTTGGTATAATCAGGTCATTATCCCTAAAAATACCAGCAATTATGAAAGGTAGTTTTATCTCTTTCCTAAGTTGTTCAAGGGACTTACCTTCAATATTTACATCCTGATCTATAAAAATCTCCCTGAGCTGTATATCCGTATCATCAAAAGTAAATATATCACTTACTGCAACATATTCAACTGCTCTAATTATAGACCTTGCAGCCTCTATCTCAGGATTAACAAGATAGTCAAAACCTGCAATCTTATTTTCGAAAAGTTTTGATCTATAATAATCTATGTTTCTTACCCTTGCAATCTTACTTTTCACTTCAAAATGGGAATTAACTATAAGACATGATATCATATTTACTTCATCAAAGTCTGTGACAGCAACAAAAATATCAGCATTTTCAATACCAGAAGTTTTTAAAGTATCGTAATTAGTAGCTTCTCCCTCTATAGCAAGGCAATCTACATGTTCATTTATATAAGAGATCCTTTCGGAACTTTTATCGATAACCACTACATCATGATTATTTTCTATGAGATGTTTTGCAAGATTTAATCCAACTTCACCAGCACCAGCTATAACTACCTTCAAGCGTTGTCCTCCATTTTTTAATTTTATACAATAAAACTCACTCAACGTCAATATATATTTCATTTTTTCTGTTTCGGAACTTATTGTTAAAACATATAATAAACCTTATCAATAATTTTTGAAGTTGACAACACAGTTAGTTTAACATATAAGAGTAGTTCAAATTTTTACGGTGAAGTTATGAAGATATTTTTTGAGCAGATTAAATTAGACGGAAAACAGATTGATACATCATTTGAATTTAATGTTGATGATATAACTTTTTTTATAAAACATTTTATAGGTAAAATCTACCCTGTTAAAAAAGGTTACATATTAGATGGTGATATAGAATTGAGTATAACTGACAAGTGTGATCGATGTCTTAAAGAATTTAATGAGAATTTTCACGAAAGGATCACTGTTGAGATTGTGAATGATAAACCATCAGAAGAGATTGAATTGGAACTGGAAGATGAAGATATGGGTTATTACATTGTAAAAGAGGATTTTGTAAATATACACGAAATACTTTATCAAGAATCTCTTTTGATAAGACCTATTAAGAGATTGTGTAGTGTAGATTGTAAAGGTATCTGTCCTAATTGTGGTAGAGATCTTAATGTTGAGCAGTGTAACTGTTCAAAAGATACAGATGAAAGGTGGAATGCTTTAACAAAGTTTTTACAAAACAATAAATAGAGGTGGAAAATGCCAAATCCTAAAGGTAAGTCAAGCAGATCAAAAATTGGTGCAAGAAGAAGTCATCACAGAGCAGTGCCACATACTTATGTGAAATGTGACAACTGTAGTGAATTAAAACTTGCCCATACTGTTTGCCCTAATTGTGGACATTATGGGAAAAAACAG
This sequence comes from Deferribacterales bacterium, assembly GCA_036574145.1. GTDB lineage: Bacteria > Chrysiogenota > Deferribacteres > Deferribacterales > Calditerrivibrionaceae > Calditerrivibrio. The sequence goes on from JAINCL010000132.1 coordinate 5,640, forward strand.
GTATTAGAATCTAAAGAACTCTGATATGATAAGGGTAGCTGTTGATGCCATGGGGGGTGATCATGCCCCCTATGAAGTTATCAAAGGTACATTGCTTGCATTAAAAGAATACAAAATCGACATTATACTTGTCGGTGATGAAAGAATTATAAAACAGGAACTTGAAAAACAGACAGGTAAATCAACTTTTGAAAGATTATATATTGTACATGCTGAAGAAGAGATAAAGATGGATGATATCCCTGCAACCGCTGCAAGGAGAAAAAGAAACTCATCAATGCATGTCGGAATGAAGCTTGTAAGAAACGGAGAAGCAAATGCTTTTTTTAGTGCTGGTAATACCGGCGCTGTGATGGCAGTAGCCAAATTAATTTTAAGAACCATTGAAGGTGTAGATAGACCTGCAATTGGAGCAGTTTTCCCCAATATCAAATCTAAAACCATAATACTCGATGTGGGTGCAAATGTCGATTGTAAGCCGATACATTTTTTACAGTTTGCCATAATGGGTTCAGCTTATGCAAAATATATTCTAAAACTTGAAAATCCAAGAGTAGGACTACTCAGTATCGGTGAAGAGGATGTAAAAGGTAACGATCTAACAAAATCTGTTTTCAGTCTATTAAAAGAATCAAGCACTATTAATTTTATAGGCAATGTTGAAGCAAAAGAGATATTTAAAGGTGTAGCTGATGTAATTGTGTGCGATGGTTTTACCGGTAACATAGCTTTAAAATCAAGCGAATCTGCTGCATGGTATATCTCTACATTGCTAAAAGAGGAGTTAAATCGAACTCTTATCTCAAAGATAGGTGCCTTTTTAGCTATGGGGGCTTTCAAGAGAGTGAAAAAGAGGACCGATTATACAGAATATGGTGGAGCTCCTCTGCTTGGTGTAGATGGGATAGTAATTATTGGACACGGTAGTTCAAATGCCAATGCCATTAAAAATGGAATAAGGGTATCTTACGAATTAGCATTCAACAAAGTTAATACCCATATTGCAGAAGACATTATGTTTACCATTAACAAATCCAGTGAAACTTCTTTATGGGATTCAATTAAAGATAAAATGAAAAATATAGCTTCACAAATCACAAAGTGAGGTAATTAAACTATGAAGATATACTCAAGAATAATTGGAACAGGTTCTTATTTTCCGGACAAGATTCTTACCAATAAAGAACTTGAAAAGATGGTTGACACTTCAGATGAATGGATCACAACAAGGACAGGTATAAAAGAAAGAAGAATCTCTATAGATGAACCAACATCTATTCTGGCCGCTAAGGCTGCTGAAAAAGCTATCGAAATGGCGAACATTTCAAAAGATGACATAGATGGTATAATAGTTGCCACATTTACACCTGACACAACAATGCCTGCTGCAGCTTGTATAATTCAAAATCATTTAGGAATTACCAATAACTGCTTTGCATTTGATCTTGCAGCTGCATGTTCTGGCTTTATCTATGCTGTTGGGGTTGCTGATTCCATGATAAAAAATAATCTTGCAAAAAATATAGTGGTTATAGGAGCAGAAAGAATAACGGTTAACGTTGATTGGAAAGATAGAAATACATGTATCCTTTTCGGCGATGGGGCTGGTGCAGTGGTTTTGAGCAGAAGTGAAGAACCAGGTGTTAGATCAATTCATCTTAATGCTGATGGATCTGCCCATAATTTGCTTACATTAGGTGCAGTTGGATCAAATTTTATGGCACATAGAAATCAAATATCAATAGAAGATAATCTATTAAAAATGAAAGGCAATGAAGTATTTAAAATAGCTGTAAGAGCCATGGCAGATGCCACAGCCAAAGCTGTTGAATCCAGTGGTTTAAGATATGAAGATGTCGATTTCTTTATACCACATCAAGCAAACCTTCGTATAATAGACGCTGCAGCAAAAAGAATTAATCTATCCAATGATAAGGTAATAATAACTCTTGATAAATTTGGAAATACCTCTGCAGCAACAATCCCATCTGCCCTTGATATAGCTGTAAGAGATGGAAGAATCAAAAAAGGGGATAATATAGTTTGTGCAGCTTTTGGTGGTGGACTTACATGGGGTTCAATGTTATTTACATTTTAATAAATAGTTGGGAGCGATAATATGGGTAAATTGGCAGTTGTTTTTCCAGGGCAAGGTTCTCAGTATGTTGGGATGGGAAAAGATTTCTACGATAACTTTCCTGAATCAAAAAAACTATTTGAAATGATAGATAACTGTCTAAATTATAAGCTTTCCGATATAATATTTAATGGTCCTGAAGAGACTTTAAAAATAACCTACAATACTCAGCCAGCTTTACTAACTGTAAGTATTGTGATTTGGGAGATTATAAAAGATA
>JAINCL010000133.1:0-2439 GCA_036574145.1 Deferribacterales bacterium
CATTTGAGATTTTGACACATATAAAACCGATTTACAATTTTAAAGCCCCTTAATGCGCTTTAAATATTTTATTGATAAATAATACAATTTATATGTTTTGATAAAAAAGTTTAAAAAAATGGTTGACATTATAGAAAATTTTATGTAATAACTACCTCCCACGCGGGTGTAGCTCAGTTGGTAGAGCGCGACCTTGCCAAGGTTGAGGTCGCGGGTTCGAGTCCCGTCACCCGCTTTTCATGTCGTTTTGTCAAAGTTTAAGTTAGTTCAGGAAAGTTCAAATTTACAAGAAATTAGACAAATTTTTTGTTCATCTAAATATTAACTTTGTTCACCTTTGTTACATATCTCTGTGGGTTACTTGTGTGTTAAATTTTTGCTACCATAAATTATGAGATAAAAAGTATTTTAAATTTAAAAAAATGATATTTTATAAGTAAATAGCTGATAATGTAAGCCCATCATTAGTTTACTTCATCTTATTATAATTTCTAACATCCATTCTTATCGAGTTTTCATTGAGGCATTATAGTGTTTTTTAACAAACTGTAAGTTATCAATATTTTTGAGTTGAAAAAATATCATAATCTATTTATAATAGGAATAAAAAAAAATGGGGTGATGATTTATGGCTATTCAACAATATGTTACTTTCAATCTAGATTCTGAGAAATATGCAATGGATATTATGTTTATTGAAGAGATTATAAGGGTTACAGAGATTACAGAGGTTCCAAGAGCGCCAGAATTTATAGAGGGGATAATAAATATTAGGGGTAAAGTGATTCCAGTCGTAGATCTAAAGAAAAAGCTTGGGCTTGGTTCTATATCTCAAGATAACAACACAAGGATAATCATTACAAATATTAGAAATAAAAAAGTGGGGTTTTTGGTGGATGCTGTTAATGAAGTAATTAGGATAGACAGTTCTGAAATAGAGCCCACTCCTGCTGTTACCATGACACTTGATAGTAGCTATATTGTTGGTATGGCTAAGACTGATAAAGGGATGATAATAATTATAGATATAGCTAAGATTTTTAGTGCTGGTGAAGAGAATCAACTATATGGCTTATAAATGCATGATAATTTTTTATTTATAAAACAGCTGAACAATATAATAAATAATAGGGGGCATTATTATTTAAATTATAAAAAATTGCTTAAGCCCTTTCTCGATTTTTCCATCTGTGATGATCTTAAAGTAGAGATCAATGAGATAATAAATAAAGATTCCGTTGAGAGTAAAAAACTTGATGAGATACTTACTTCCCTTATTGCCAAATTCTACCCTTATATAAACAACAGTTTTTCATTAAATGACGATCTATATAATGTTTATGGAAAGGTTAATAAAACGGTAGGTTATCTAAAAAAGTTTGGTATAAATACTGTGCAGGATATACTTTTCCATTTTCCTTATAGATATGAAGCTTTGATTTGTAATGGTGGTGAAAGGGGAGTTTTATCGGGTATACTGGAAGACTTTAAAGTAATAAAAACAAAGTATGGTAAAAAGATTTTCGAAGCTGTTTTTAAAGGTGATGGTCAATATTTTTACGGTGTTTGGTTTAATTTTAATAATAAGTACCCTGTAGGGGTATTAAAGAGGGGAGTTAATTATAACCTTTATGGAAAATTACAATATTTTAACTCCCTTCCAGCAATAATCCATCCCGAATTTGTTGATACAAAAGATTTGGGTAAGATAAGACCTGTATATGTATTACCAGAAAATGTGAAAAGTAACATCTATCATGGTATGGTATTAAAACTTTTCATGAAATATGGTGAGTGTCTTGTTGAATCTTTGCCTATTAGCATATTAATTAAATATGGTTTTTATGATATTAAAACTTCTTTGAAATATATACATTTTCCAGAAGATGTAAGAGATCTTGATAAAAATGTGAATATTGCAAGAGAGAGATTTGTTTATGAAGAGCTTTTTTACCTACAAATAGGGCTTTTGGTTAGAAAACATTTTTTCGGATCAACCAGAGGTATTACATTTAATGTTAACAGGGAGCTTCTGGAATCTATTAAGGATTATATCCCATTTAAATTGACCAATGCTCAAAGAAGGGTACTAAAAGATATCTTTAATGATATGAAATCTGAAAATCAGATGAATAGATTGATACAGGGTGATGTGGGTAGTGGTAAGACGATAGTAGCTTTTATATCTGGTGTTGTAGCGGTGAAAAATGGTTATCAGGTGGCTGTTATCGCTCCTACTGAGATACTTTCAGAACAGCATTATCTAAATTTTAAAAAATTATTTGGTGATCATTTCTTGTCTTGTTTATTAACAGGATCGTTAAAAGAGAAAGAGAAAAAATATTTAAAAGACTTTATAGCTATAGGTAATATGCAATTTATTTTTGGTACCCATGCTTTAATTCAGGAAGATGTGGCTTTTAATAAGCTTGGTCTTGT
>JAINCL010000134.1:0-2574 GCA_036574145.1 Deferribacterales bacterium
ACTTTTTTCTGCACAACCAACAATAGTAATAAAGATAATTAAGCTAACCATTCTTTTCATATATAACCCTCAATCCATTTAATGTAAGGTTTGGATCGTATCTTTTAATATATTTAGACTCACCTAAGAAGACAGATCCAAGCCCTCCGGTGGCGATAATTTTAGGGTCTATGTTATTAAATCTTTCATTAATTATTCTTTCAATTATACCATCAACGAGAGATAAGTAGCCGAAATATATACCTGATTTAATGGAACTTATAGTATTTGTACCTATTACTTTTTCACATTTTTCTATCTCAACTTCAGGAAGTTTTGCTGTTTTTTGATGTAGAATAGATGCAGATAATTTAACTCCAGGACAGATTACACCACCGATATACTCACCTTTCTCATTTATTACATCAAATGTCGTAGCTGTACCAAAATCTATTACAATTGCAGGGAAGCCATAATTAGCTATGACCGCTGCAGCATTTACAATTCTATCAGATCCCACCTCTTTTGGATTCTCAAGTTTTATAGGGACACCTGTCTTAATTCCAGGTCCTACAACTATCGGATCTTTTAACAGGTATTTTTTACTGAGTTTTGTAAATGTATAGATCAATTGAGGTACTACACTTGATACTATAGCTCCTCTTAAATCTTTTATTTCGATATTGCTATTTTTTAGGAGAAGCATTATAATTGCAGCATATTCGTCGGTGGTTTTCTGGTAATCTGTGGCTAGTCGTGAATTGAATATGATCTCCCATTTATTGAAAACACCTATAACAATATTTGTATTCCCTATATCAACAGCCAGGATCATAAATCAATATCTCCACTTAAGATCTTTATACTATTTCCCATATCGTCTAATGCAATTAACTCACCGTTTTCGGTTATACCAATTTCTACAAAAGTTTTTTTTACACCATCAATATGTATACTGATACTTTTGTTATAATTAGCACTATATTTACACCAATTTTCGATAATTTCAATACTATTTTTTAGAAAATTATCTAAATATTTTTCAAATTCTTGAATAATCCTTAATGAAATTGTTTCAAGAGGGTATATAATCCCTGTTTCATTATAGATGGAAGTGGCTATACCAGAAATTTCACCATCAAATTCCTTTTGATTTATATTTAGACCGATTCCTAACACCAATTTCTCGAGGATATAACCAGAAAACTTAGCTTCAAACAAAATCCCTCCAAGTTTTTTCCCATTAGCTATAATATCGTTGGGCCATTTTATTTTAAGAGGAATAATGTCTCTTAGAGCATCTACAATAGAATAGGCTGTAACTATATTTAAAGGTAATAATTTTTCTAATGGTATATCGGGAAGTATTATGGAGAGGTAAAGGTTATCTTCTGATTTAGATACCCATTTTCTACCGCTTCTACCCTTACCCTTTAACTGTTTACCAGCAATAATTACATGGTGTGGTGGGTAATCTGAATTTAATGCAAAAGTATTTGTGGAATCGATTATTTCAAAGTAATATATTTTATTATAAAATTTAGATTTTTCTGTGAGTCCATTGTTTAACGCTGATATATCAAACATTTAATAATTGTTCTACTTTATTTATTAGTTCTGATGTATCGGAACTTTTAGTTATCAAATAGGTATTTTTGTAATCTGAGTAATCTGGTAATTCATCAGGGTTTGCTGTGTAAAGTATAATAGGAACAGTGGAGTTTGTACCCCTTATAGTTTTGAGTACTTCTATACCGCTTACTTTAGGCATTCTAATATCTAAAATAACAAGATCGACATATTCTTCAGAAAAGCTAATAAGGGCTTCATCGCCATCTACGGCAGTGACTATATTATACCCTTTTTCCCATAGGTCTTCACTCAATAGTAATCTAATATTTGGATCATCATCAACAATAAGAATAGTTTTCAAAAGTTCCTCCTAACTATCGATTTTCATTCATAAAGTCTTTTCTGGATAAAAAAATCCACATATTTTTTATCAAGTTTATAATTATCAGCTTCTTTTTGTATAATGTCCAGAGCAACTTCAATGGGGAGGGCCTTTTTGTATGGTCTATCCTTGGCAGTCAATGCGTCGTAAATATCTGCTATTGCCATGATCCTACCATATGGGTGTATCTCATCCCCTTTTAAACCGAAGGGGTAACCTGTCCCATCCATCTTCTCATGATGTTGGCAGGCTATTTTTGGTACATCTTTCAGTTCCTTCGTCCATGGTATTGCTGAAAGATAAATATAGGTATATAATACATGTTTTTCCATCTCTTTTCTTTCTTCCTCTGTAAGTGAACCCCTTTTTACGCTTAATGCTATATACTCATCTTCATCAATTAATGGACATTTTTGACCTGTTGGATCATCCAAGAATATCTCCTTTAATTTTTCAAGGTATGAAGCAGTGTCAGATTCCAATACACTGGGTTCATTTGCTTTTTTTATCATATCAAATATATTTTCAGGTAAATCAACGTTCTGTGATAATTTTAGATAACCGATTTTAAATTTAATCTTTTCGAGTCTATCATCGGAAATCTTTTTAGCCTTTTGTAGAATATGTTCCCTTACTCCAAT
>JAINCL010000019.1:0-5099 GCA_036574145.1 Deferribacterales bacterium
TTCTTAATTTTTTAGATAGAGTTAGGATGATATTGGCATCGATGTTCTTTATTCTAAACCATATCTTATCTACATAAAGTGACGATTCTTCTGCTACTTCAAAGAGATTTTTTTGATAAGTTTCATAATCAAGTATGAAAATAATATCCATTAATTTAAAGACTCCTGTTGAAATAATTTGTTAAATACAGATCTTAAAATTTTTCTTCCATCATCGATCTGGTTAAAAAGTTTTTCACTATTTTTAAAGTTTAAAAATTTTGCGATTTTATTTATAGCAACAGGGCTTTTGGGTAGTTTTGATATACCTTTATTTTCATAAATTCTAATTATATTCTCTAAATTCCTGAAAAAAATGTAATTGTTATGCAATGAGTAGAAATCTCTATTTTTTATTAAATTATTTATTACTAAATTATGTAGAAGATCATGGGTGTTTTTTTCTCTAAGTTCCATTAGGTCTTTCCCATATTTTAATTGAAACATCTGAACCAAAAATTCCACATCAATAATCCCACCATAACCAGCTTTTATATCGTATACTTCATAAGGCTCACCTTTTTCAGATTGTATCCTCATACGCATATCGTATATCTCTTTTATATCTTTTTCTTCGATGGTATTATTAAACAAGACATCATTCACAAGATTTATGAAATCTGATTTCATTTTAGAATCTTCATTTATAACCCCTGCTCTCAACAATGCTTGTTTTTCCCATAGCATAGCCTTTTTATACTGGTAATCAGAAAATGATTTAAAGGTTGTAACCAGTGCACCTTTGGCACCACTTGGACGAAGTCTCATATCTATTGTATATAGATACCCATATATTGTTGGAGTTGCGAGATAGGCGATAACCTTTTGGACAAGTCTTGAAAAAAATTCCTGGTTAGTTTTATCACCTTTACTTGTATAACCCGAGTCTTCATATAGTACTATCAGGTCAAGATCTGAGCCAAAACTGATTTCATCACTGCCCAGTTTACCCATTCCAAGGATAAGGTAATTGCAGGTTTCACCATTATTTTTAAGTGGATGTCCCATTTTAGTAACCAATCTTTCATATTCCCTTTGAAAAGCAAAACAGACAACTCCTTTTGCAAGTTTAGTAAGACTTTTGTTGCATTTTATAACATTTATTTCACCATTTAAATAGGCGTAGGCTAAATTGAAAAAAAGTTCCTGAAATTTTTTTCTTGTGAGGTTGTATTCAAACTCTTCATCATCTGTTTTTCTTACATCATTTTTAAAGATTTCAAGGATTTCATATCTTTTGTAATTGGTATCTTTAGGGTCATAAATATAATCAAGCAAGTTTCGATTTTGTAGGATAAGATTGGGCAAATAGTTACTATATTCGATAATACTTATAAGTTTCTTTAAGATAATTGGTGAAGATGAAAAAATGTCATAAAAAAGATAAACTGCGTCAGGACGGCTAAAAAATTTTTCAAAGAAATATAAAACTTTGGCTGGGTCATCTAATGGTTTTATCTCATTTAGAATAATTTCCATTAAATTCAATAAAAGATTAGTTTCATTTTGGCTCCTTGTTTTTTCCCCTCTTCGTGTAACTATCTTTCGGGCAAGCTCTGCTACTGTATCAGGGCTTTTAAATCCATCACTGGAGAAGAACTCTATAAGGTCATCTAACTCAATCTCTGAGTCTGAAATTATCTTTATAATGGAAGGTTTTTCTTCAGATATAATGGAATTAAAGATTTTATTAACCTGTGAAGTGATATCTTCATATCTCTTGTAGAATTGGGTTATATCATTAAATCCGCATCTCTCCACATAAAGAGAGAACCTTTCCGATGTTTCTGGTATTACATAAGTTTGTTGTTCATTTTCTATTTGAGCCATATGCTCTAATTTGCGTAAAAATCGATAGGCTTGTTCAAGTGTATCGGCATCTTCTGGTGATAAGATGGAATATTTTTTTAACAGCTTAATGGATTCGATGGTATTTTTACTATATATTTCTGGATATTTAGGATAATTTAATATCTGTAAAGCCTGAACAGTAAATTCTATCTCCCTTATTCCACCAAATCCAAGCTTCACATCTTTTTTATTTCCTTTGAGCTTTATTCTACCTGCTATCTTACTTTTTACATCAAGAAGATCATTAATTAATTTATAGTCTATGGAGCGTCTAAAGATAAATGGACGCACATTTTTTAATAACTTTTCTCCAACCTCTTTTTTACCTGCAACCACAGATCCTTTCAAAAGCATCATTCTTTCCCAATTTTGTCCATACATTTCGTAATAAGTTTCATAACTTCTAACAGGTAATGCCAACGGTCCCTTATCACCATCGGGTCTAAGTCTTAGATCTACTCTATAAACAAACCCATCATCGGTTCTCTCGTTTATGTAATACTTTATCTTTTCCCCTAATTTTATAAAAAATTCATGATTTGATATGGAGTTTTTTCCATCTATACCTGTTGTTTTACCTTTTTCTGTATCATATACATAAATTAGGTCGATATCGGAGCTAAAATTGAGTTCCCAGCCACCTAATTTACCTAGCCCTATAACGGCGAATCCCACCTCTTCACCATTGTCATCAATAGGAGTACCATACCTTTTTTTTAAATGTTCATAACCGTAAAGATAAGCTATTTCCAAGATTGCAGTTGCAAATGAGGAGAGGTGAACTGTGATCTCTTCTATGTTTTTGTAGTAATATAATTCTTCTATTGCTATCAATATATATTCAATGACTTTAAAAATCCTCAACTGTTTCAGAAAATTTTCTTCATTGAGATTTAGAATATCAGTTTTTTGAAGTTCATTTAGTATAGTTTTTTTGTCTCTAATGGTATCTAATTTTTCAAAAGCTGATTTTACTAAGTAAGGGTTGGCGGCAATTCTATTTTTTAAAAATATTGAATGTCTAAGTATAGGTGATATTTTTTCAATTTCAGAATTGTTGAGTATTTTTTCAAGTTCATTAATTATCTCCATATTTTGCTTCCGGTATAAATATTTTAAATGTTGTGGACACTCCCAACTCAGATTCTACTTCTACATATCCACCAAAATCTTTTGCAGCAAGTTTAACCATTGCAAGCCCTAAACCTGTTCCACCACTTTTAGTTGTAAAAAAGTTATCAAAGATCTTATTCAAGATATCTTTTGGGATACCAGGACCATTATCGGTAACGGATAACTTTATATATTTTATATTATTCTGTTCTATCCTTTCTGTTGCTATATGTATATGACCTGAATTTGATCCTATGGCCTCTACCGCATTTTGACAGAGATTTAATACCATATTTATGAATCTTGTTTTAATTATATTTACTATGGCATTTTTAGCCATATCGGTAAAACCTATTGATACATTCCTGGGTATAACCCTTTCTAAAATATGAACCAGTTCAGATAAAAGGTCAGAAAGAACTATTTTTTCAAATTTTGAGGATTTGTCCCTTGCTACATTTAATACCTGTTTCACAAATTCATTTGAATCTGTAATAATATTTTCGATTACATTTGTGTAGTTTTTTATCTGATCTATATCTGAAGATTGTTTAATAAGTTTTACATAAAGTTTAATATTATTTAAAATATTTTTAAAATCATGAGCAAAGCCAGCAGCCATTGCTCCTATGGCTTCCTGTTTTTGAGCTATGCAGAACTGCTTTTCGATCTCTTTCATCTGGGAGATATTTTTAAGTATTGTAAGCTTATATGATTTACCGAAGGCTATTTCAAATGGGTATGATGATATTTCTACATCGATTGTTGATCCATTTGGTAGGGTTATACTTATTTCACCACAGTTTAAGCATTTATCTTCTTTGTAATTATATATTTTGTTTATAATTTTGGCGTCTTTTATTACTTCTGATAAATATTTAAAGTTTTTATAATGAAGTAATGCAGCCTGATTCATATTTTTGATCAAACCAACATCATCATGAACAAAGATGAAATCTGGAATTAGGTTAAAGATCTTTTTATAGTAATACATATTTATCTTTTAATGGTTTCATAACCTCTTCTAAATGCCGTTAAATTACCTTCAATAGTTTTTTTAGGTACTTTACCTGTGATGGCTTTTTCCCAATTTTCCATCGAAAATGGCAGCATTGAAGCAAATAATCCTAACATAACCACACTTACCCCTTTAGGGTTGCCTGCTTCTGTAGCAATTTTAAAAGCATCAATTTCATAAACTTTGTTAAAATATCTTTTATATTGCTCAACCTTGTCATCAGGGTATAGGGCAGCATCATTTATTATGCTTGTTGGGATAATTCTCTGAGAATTCAAAAGGAGTACTGTATTGTCAGATACATATTCCAAATATCTGAGAAATTCCATTCTTTCCAGTGAGATGATGAAATTGGCACAGCCGTAAGAGATTGTGGGGGAATATATCTTTTTTCCTATCCTTACATGGCTTACTACACTACCACCTCTTTGTGCCATCCCGTGTATCTCAGATTTTTTTACATCGAGATTTTCTAGTAGTGCTACTTCGCAAATAATATCGCTTGCAAGAACAGAACCCTGTCCACCTACACCTATTACTAAGACATCTATATTATTCATTATTTACCCCTCTGATTTATTGCACCAAATCTACAAACTTTTATACATAAGCTACAACCTGTACATATAGCTTCATCAATATAAGCTTGTCTATCATCCTTTAGCCAGGAGATCGCAGGACAACCTATTTTAGTACAAGCTTTACATCCTGTACATTTATCCTTATTAATATAATAAGGGCTTGCAATTACAGTTCTGTCAGCAAATATGCAAGGTCTATTGGTAACCAGAACGCTTAACTCTTCAGTTTCAACCTCTTCTTTAATAACTTTTAGACATTCTTCTACATCAAAAGGATCTATTCTTTTTACCCTTTTTATACCGATCCCTTTGCAAAGTTCAACGATATCTACTTTTGGTGCTGGGTTACCTACTATATTAAAGCCTGTTGCAGGATTTGGCTGATGGCCAGTCATCCCTGTTATTGTATTATCTAATATTATTACAGTACTGTTACTTTTATTATAAAAAGAGTTGATCAACCCATTTATACCTGTATGAAGGAATGTAGAGTCACC
>JAINCL010000135.1:0-2645 GCA_036574145.1 Deferribacterales bacterium
ATTGTAACAAAGGAACAGGTTGAAGACATCAGAAAAACAATGCCAGAGATGCCAGATAAAGTAAGAGAGAAGCTGTCGAATTTGTACGGACTACCTGAATATGATGTTGAAATCCTTTCTTCATCTAAAGAGCTTTACGATTATTTTATCGAAACAGTACAGATATATTATAATCCAAAATCGATATCCAACTGGATTCAGACTGAAATTTTAAGAGTTATGAATGAGACAGGAAAAGGTATTAGGGGTATCAATATAACTCCAACATATTTAGCAGAAATTATAGAATTAATAGATAAATCGGTTATATCTGTGAAGATTGCTAAGGAAGTTATTGAGGATGTAATAAATACAGGTAAATCTCCTAAAAAGATAGTGGATGAAAAGGGGCTTGTTCAGATTGCTGATGAATCTGAACTTGAAAAGATTGTAAAAAAGGTTTTAGAAAACTCACCTAAAGAGGTGGAAAGATTTAAATCTGGAGAGAAAAAGTTGACAGGTTTCTTTGTTGGGCAGATAATGAAAGAGACGAAAGGTAAGGCAAACCCTAAAATAGTAAACGAATTGTTGGAAAAATTATTAAAATAAAGGGGTATTAATATGCTTGAGAAGATCGATCATATAGGGATAGCTGTTAAATCTCTTGATAATGCGTTGGCGTTTTATGATTCGATAGGTATCAAACCATACCATTTTGAAGAGGTTGAATCTCAAAAGGTAAAGGTTGCATTTATAAAGGTAGGTGAATCTAATATAGAATTGCTGGAGCCCACTTCACCAGAAAGCCCTATAGCAAAATATATAGAAAAAAGAGGTGAAGGGATACATCATATAGCTTATGAGGTAAAAGATATTAAAAAATCCCTTGAGATGCTTAAAGCTAATGGTTGCCAGTTAATAGATAGTGAGCCAAAAATGGGAGCCCATGAGAAACTTATAGCTTTTGTTCATCCCAAAAGTACCAATGGAGTATTGACAGAGCTATCCCAAAGTATGCATTAGAAGTCCTTATCGTTTAGATAAGGACTTCTATAATATCCTATTTTTTACAAGGTCCTAACCATTTCCCTTCCATCTCTTGTTCCATAGATACTTCTCTTGTAATAATAGTTAATTTACCTTTGAATTTATATCCTTTGTAGTATGTGATAGTGCCTTTACCTTTCATATCACCTTCAGGATCTTTACATTCAAATTCCCATGAAACAGTATTACCAGAAATCTTCTTATTAAAAGTTCTACATTTACCATCACCAGGTTTGGTTCCTGAATCAGTTGGCGGTATCATATCTTCTTTTGATATACATGACTTTATTTTTGTCGCAGGCATGTGCATTCCACCTTGACCTTTTATTATCATTTTAGAAGAGATCTCCCACAAACCTTCTTTGAAATATGTTTCTTCTGCAATAAGGTTATTGGAGAAAAGTAAGATGGATAAAAATAAGAACAAAAATATAATTTTTTTCATAATCTTACCTCCTATATTAAAAGATTATAATGTAATCTTAAATGATATTTTAATGATTTCAATAGAAATTGAGAAAAATTTTGAGATTTTTTTGAAAGTCGGGGCGAGAGGACTTGAACCTCCGACCCTCGGTTCCCAAGACCGATGCGCTACCAAACTGCGCTACGCCCCGAATGAGCAGTTCTTATATTATAATATTTTACAATTGTCAATGATTAATTTTATAATTTTGATTGTATGTTTATAAGATGTTTATTTATTAATATGTTACTGATGTAGGTATAAATATTATTGGCTGATTTTTGACTTATATTGAGATTTCCACGCCCTTCAGGCTCTCGATGCACCCTTGGAGGGTCAGTGCATTGATTATAAAAAAAATTCTAAAGTTATAAAAAAAATCACCGATATACTGATCAGACGCAGGGAAGCGTTAATAAAAAATAGAGTAGAACCTCTATTGAAAGAATCAAGGAGGATAATATGGCAGTGACAATTTACAACAACCTAATGTCTTTGAATTCTCAAAGACATGTTGGCATTTCCAACACAATGTTGGGTAAGTCCCTTGAGAGACTTTCTTCAGGTCTCAGAATCAATCATGCATCAGATGATGCATCTGGTATGGCAATTTCCGAAAAATTAAGGGGACAGATTAGCGGTATCAAAAGAGCAGTAATGAACGCTCAAGATGGTATTAGTATGCTGCAAACAGCTGAAGGTGCATTGGAAGAAGTATCTTCAATGCTTCAGCGTATGAGGGAGCTTGCGGTTCAAGCAGCAAACGGTACTTATACCACCAACGATAGGGGGGAGCTTCAGAAAGAGGTGGAACAGCTGAAAGCAGAGATCAACAGGATATCGTCTGCAACAGAATTCAACACTAAAAAGCTTCTAAATGGTGATTCCACAGCCCTTTGGTCCGCTAGCGATAGTAAGATTAGTGCTTTAATAAGGGGTAGAGTTGCCGAAGGGAACTATGAAATCACATTAAAAGCAAATAAGATAGGTCAAAATCAGGTATTTAAATCTGATATTATGACCCTCAATGAAGGTGCCATCGGTGCACAGTTTACACATAGTACTGCTAATGGTACTGAGATAGTAGAAGCATACAACCCAACATCACTTTGGGCAACAGGGGCTAATCCTGTTAATGTTACAATTGCTAAGG
>JAINCL010000136.1:0-4146 GCA_036574145.1 Deferribacterales bacterium
TTACGTAAATATACAGCTATTCTACAGGATCTTGGAGAACCTAAAATAAGGTTACTCGAGGTGGAAGAACCATTTGATGTTCATAGCGGTGAGATATTGATTTTTAAAAAAAATATCCAAAGATGTACAAGAGATTACCTATCGATAAACCATCCCGAAATTTTAGATCAATTATATGTTGGTAGTAGAATATATATTGCAGATGGTTTAATAAGGCTTGAAGTACAGCAGATCGATCATAAAAAGATAATTACAAAAGTTATGGCTGGTGGAAGAATCTCTTCTAAAAAAGGTGTAAACTTTCCTAATTTAAACCTTAATTTATCCTCAATAACAGAAAAAGATAAGAAAGATATCCTATTTGGAATAGAGCACGGAATAGATTATATTGCAATGTCATTTGTCAAATCTGCCAATGATGTATTGGAATTAAAAAAATTCATAAAAGATAATTGTGGTGATATTCCAGTTATTGCTAAAATTGAAAAGCATGAAGCCATTGAGGATATAGATAATATTATTGATAAAGCTGATGGAATAATGGTTGCGAAGGGAGATCTTGGTGTTGAAATAGAACTTGAAAAAGTTCCAGTAATACAAAAGCTAATAATAGAAAAAGCAAATAAAGCTAACAAACCTGTTATAACGGCTACCCAGATGTTAAACTCTATGGTAAGTATACCAAGACCAACCCGAGCTGAAGTCTCTGATGTAGCCAATGCCGTTCTTGATGGAACTGATGCGGTTATGCTTTCCGATGAAACCGCAGCAGGAAACTACCCATTAGAATCTGTATCTGTTATGGATAAAACAATTATCGAGACTGAGAAGATTTATCCATATTTTAAAAACTCATTTACATCTGATAACTATGCTATCCCTTACTCAGGTTCAGAACTTGCTAAAAATATGAATATACAAAAGATGGTTGTTTTCACAAGCACAGGGGCATCAGCCATCAGAACATCTTTTTTTAGACCCAATGCTGAGATAATAGCAAATGTTACCAATATAGATGTTGCTCGAAGATTATCGCTAGTTTGGGGTGTAAAACCGAATCTACTTGTTATAAAATCTGATGAAAGTGATGGATTGATCAATGATTTTATAGAAAAAGGGTTAGAGGATGGAATCATAAATAAAGGTGAAAAAATAATAATAATTATGGGTTATCCAGCTGGGGTGCCGGGCAGCACAAACCTATTAAAAGTGCTTAATTTGTAATAGAAACCCCTGGCAAAATACCAGGGGTCATAATTTAATTTCTTACAACTAAAACAGACTTTTTGGATCTCCTAACAACCTTTTCAGTTGTACTTCCAAAAAGTACATCTTCGAAGAAAGTTTTGGTATGGGAAGCAATCACAACAAGATCCACACCAAACTCACCTTCCGCCTTTAAAATCTCTTGATATGCTATACCCTCTTTTATTACAGGATTAACTTTAATCCCAGATTTAACACATTCTTTAATCTGTTTTTCAAAACTTTCATTGAGATCTTTAATAGCTTTTTCATTAAGCTCTTTTATAATATCTTCTGAAAGATACTGTTCAATAAGTGCCACATCGATATTTTTAACATGAAGTAAATAGATCTCAGCATTGAAAACCTCTGCCAAGTCAGAAGCTTTCTTAAGGGCTTTATAAGAAGCTTCTGAAAAATCAGTGGGAACCATTATTTTATTTACATTGAACATACAAACCTCCTTATGTTTTTATATTTATATTATAACATAAAAAAATAATCATACAAATAAATTTTAAGACTATTGAAAAATTGGTTTATTGGAATATTTATATATATAGATATATTAGACGTAATCGCATGATAAATCTGAACTTTTTATATAAAATCCTATTGACAGTAGGAATTTTATTCTGTATACAGTATACACCAACAAAAAAAGGAGGTTTGTTATGTTGAGAAAAATTTTAGGCTTATTAGTGGCATCAATGATGCTCACTCTCATTGGTTGTGCTGGTACAGCTACCGATGCACAAAAAGTAGCAAAACCTGAAGTAAAGCAAGAAGCTAAATCTGAAGGGCAGGGAAAATCTGTAAAACAGATCGTTGAGGAAGCAAAGTTTGAGATTGTTAACTATGAGTATGTAAAAAATAAGCTCGGTGATCAACTTAGAAAGTTTAACCAATTGGTAGTAATCGACGCAAGACCTGTAAGGAAGTATGATGCAGCTCATATCCCATCTGCAATAAACATCCCTGATACCCATATTGACAAATATTTTCCACAACTTGAGAAGTTTAAAGTGGCTAAGGATACAGAAATTATTGTTTATTGTGGTGGATTTTATTGTATCAAAAGCTACAATGTCGCTAAATTCTTAAGAGATAAAGGTTATACAAATGTTAAGATCTATCTTGCTGGAGACCCAGAATACTCCACAAAATCTTTCATGGAGATATCCCTTTCTGAAGCAGAGAAATTACATAAAGAAGGTGTATTGTTTATAGATGCAAGACCTGAATTGGTATACAAAAAAGGTACTATTCCAGGGGCAATAAACATCCCTGATACAAAGTTTTCAGTGAATCAGGAACCTTATATGAAACTTTTACCAAATGATAAGAATACAAAAATGGTTGTATTCTGTGGTGGATATGCTTGTGTAAAATCCCACATTGTAGCAGAAATACTTTACAATAAAGGGTATAAAAATGTTGTTGTTTATGCTGGTGGTGAACCAGAATGGAAAGAAAATGGCAAACCTATCGTGATACCTGGTCAAGAAGGTGCTGCTGTTCAAAAAGCTGAGGTCAAACAAGCTGCAGCAACTGGTGATATAAAACCTGGTAAAGATGAAGGAACTGTTGATAAAGAATTTTTCAAAACATTCATCGATTCAAGACCTGACAACATAGTTATAATAGATGTTAGGACTCCATCTGAATTTGTAAATGGTCATGTAAAAGGTGCAATAAATATACCTGTTGACGATATGTATAAAAAAGGTTGTGAGTCTGTAACTTCAAGACTTCCAAAGGGTAAAAATATAATATTTATGTGTGCATCAGGTGCAAGAGCAGGTGAAATGTGGTACGGTCTCAAAGATGATTGCAAATATGATATGAAAGGGATCTACTTCCTTGATGCAAAAGTAGATTATTCCACAGGCAAATGTGAAATAAAATAATATAATTAATTAAATAATCTTAAAAGACCCTGCCTAAAAATGCAGGGTCTTTTTATTTTACATATTCTTTACAACAATATAAAAAATGTGTTACAATTATGTAATAAAAACTTTTAAAATAACTTTAATGAGGTTTTAAATGAAACCATTGGATAAATTACTATCTGAGATCAATGCATTGTTAGCTGAAATGACTGAAGCTACAACAGATATGATATCACTTAACATTAGAGCACTGATAGAAAGGGAGAATGAAACAGCAGAAACAATAATAAATATGGATGAGACAGTTGATCAACTAGACAATAGGATTGAAGAGCTCTGCCTAAATGCCTTGGCTTTGTATGAACCTAAAGCGATAGACCTTAGACATATAATAACTGTTCTAAGGATCATTACGGATCTGGAGAGGATCGGTGACCATTGTGTTGATATAGCAAAGGAGATTATTAAATTGAACCAGATCCCTCCAATAAAACCTTACATAGATCTACCCAAAATGGCAGATTATTCCTCTGAAATGGTAAAAAACGCAATAAACAGCTTTTTTGCTAAAGATCATAAAAAAGCTTTAAATGTTATAAAAAGTGATGATTATATAGATAACTTAAACAACCAGATTTTACGAGAATTACTCACTTATATAGTGGAAGATTTTAGGAAAACCAAAGGGTGTATATCATTAATATTTATCTCAAGAAGTTTTGAAAGGATAGCAGATCATGCCACCAATATCGCTGAAATGGTATATTTTATGTCAAAAGGTGAAAATATTAGACATAAACATATAGAAGAACTTAATGGGAACGGTGATGAATAAAGTTCTAGTTGTAGAAGATGAAGACTCCCTTAGAGAATTGATTACTTTCAACCTTACAAAAGCCGGTTTTGATGTTGTAGAGGCTGAGAATGCCAACGATGCTCTCATCTTCATTGAAGAGATTACCCCAGACATAATACTCCTTGATATTATGATGCCAGGTTTAAAAGG
>JAINCL010000137.1:0-4098 GCA_036574145.1 Deferribacterales bacterium
GCACTTGCTCCCACATTAATAACAGCAAAAAGTCCATTTTTCATGCTATTTCCACCTTATATCCTGAATATTCTTCTAAAAAATCTTTTTTTAATTCAAAATCTTTTAGTTCCAGTGATATATCATCAACATACTCTAACCGTAATATCAAATGTTTTTCTTTAAATGTTATTTTAATGTTGGAAATTTTGTTTTTATGGGTTCTATCCAAAGCGTCTGCAATTCTTAATATTCCAGCTAATATTAGAACCTTATTCAAGTCTTTTTGTTTTATTAAACTATAAAGTGAATCTTTATTTTTAGGTTTTCTTTTTCTGTGGTATCTGGCTATCTGACTTATTATATTTTTTTCATAACTACTAAAACCTATTAAATCTGAATTTCTTATGAGATATTCTGAATGAAGATGTTGTTTAGAATGTGATATAAAATTTCCGATATCATGTAAGATAACAGCTGCATGTAAATAACTCCAGTCATTCTCATTTAGTTTTAAAACTTCTTTAGTTTGATCGAAGATTATCTTTGAGAGTTTTCTAACCTGTGAGGCATGATCTTCATCAAAATGGAATTTATTTCCTATTTCTGTTAATCTAGCAATATTTGTATCTGTCTCAAGTGTTTGGAAAGGTAGTTTGATCCCGTAATTATTTAACGTATCGATGATTAGTCCAGTTCTTAAACCTCCTGAAAATGTATAAAATCCCCCAGTCTCTGTTATTTCAAGGATCTGGTCTATTTCTATTGCAACAGGCAAAATTATATCGGCTCGTTGAGGTTCTACACCTTTTATCTGGGATATTGTAGAGCTTTTTTTATGTTTGAATTGGTTTATTAAATTTCGCAAAAAATCCCGTGGGACATATTTGATCGGATTAGATATATCTTTTTTATTTTTAATATAGTAAATAACTGCTATATTGTTTGCTGTACCGCCGGTGCATATTATATTATCTACCTTAAATTCTCTAAAATCAACGAATTCATTTTTCAAAAACTGCTTTAATCTATCTATTTCCATAGATGATGGGGGGTTTTTGATAAGGAATTGATTTTTGAGCCTTGCACCACCAAGTTTTTTTGTATATATCCTTTCAATTTCACCATAGTGGGATAAGATAAATTCTGCACTTCCACCCCCTACATCGGTAATCAGTGCTTTATACCTCGGTAGATTAAAGGAGCTTTTAACGCCAAGAAAAGAGATTTTTGCTTCTAATTCTCCATCGATGATATCTATATCTATATCAAACTTTTCTTTTATATTTTTTATAATCTGTGTGCCATTTGGTGCTGATCTTAAAGTGGCAGTGGCAACTCCTCTAATTAGCTCAACTTTGTGGGTATCAAGAAGCGACTTTATGGAACTAAAAGCATTGTAAATCTTTTCTTCTGCGCTCTCGGAGAGATATCCTTTGGTAAAAAGATCATCTCCAATCCTGACTACATCTTTATATTCAGCAACAACTTTATAACTCTTTTCAAAAACTTTGACTATCTGAAGTCTAATGCTATTACTACCTACATCAATTACAGCTATATTTTTGTTTAATATCGATCTATTTTCCATAATTATATAATAACTTCAGAATTATAAATATACAATAGAATATCTTAAAATATCTATTTTTTTAATATTTTTAACATTTTTTTTATAAAAGATTTCGGTTCAAGCTTATCTATCAGTTGATCAATATCCTCCAGCGAATAATTCATATCTTTTGCTATTTTTAGATATTTTAAAGCCAGTTGATTGTTACCCAATAGAAAATAGTTTTTCCCTAAGAGATAATAATTTTCATTGCGGGTGGGTTCAAGTTCAATTAGTTTTAAAGAATATTCAAGGGCTTCTTGAAGTCTTCTCTGTTTAGTAAATAAGCATCTTATAATAAATCGTATATATTTTGTAATGGTTGGTTGTTTTCTATGACAGACTAAAAAGCAATCAAGTGCAGAGTTTATATTACCTTTTTTGTATAGATTTACACCATTTAGGTAGTATTGTTCTAAGAGTTTTTCCTCTTCGTAGAGTTCGTTGGAGTTGATCGTTTTGTTAGGAATAGATTTAAAATTTTTTATGTAACTTTTTAAATAATTATATCCGTGGGTTATTTCATTAAATTTGTCCAACGCGTATTTGTATTCATCGCTTTCTTTATCTGGATAACGGTCAGGATGATATTTTTTTATTAATTTATAGTAACTTATTTTTAATTCTTCTTCAGTAAAATTGTAATCAAGTTCTAACAATTTAGAATAATATTCAAGTTTGTCATAATCCATTATTCCCCCATATTGTAATGTATAGCACAAAATTTAAATTATGCAAGATTAAATTATTTTGATGAAACTAAACATATTAAACAAATTAAAGTATAATTAAAAATTAAAAACTTTTCCTATAGTTAGTTACGATATTTTATTAATTTTATCTTGACTAAATTTTATTTAAAGATTATAACTTTTATATATACAAAAGGAGGTAAGAGTATATGAGAAAGATTTTTTTGCTTTTAACATTTTTATCGTTAATACTTAGCGGTTCTGTTTTTGCCGCTAAACAGACATTTGTTACTATAGGTACTGGTGGTGTTACTGGAGTTTACTATCCTGTAGGTGGTGCTATCGCAAGACTTGTAAATGCCAAAAAAGCTCAATATGGTATTAAGGCAACTGTAGAATCCACTGGTGGTTCTGTGTATAATATTAATTCTGTTTTATCTGGTGATCTTGAGTTTGGTATTGCTCAGGCTGACCTGACATATCAAGCATACCATGGACAGGGGCAATGGAAGGATAAAGGCCCTCAGAAAAAATTGAATGTAGTTTTTGGATTGCACAATGAATTTATTACATTGGTGGCTTCTGTTAATAGTGGTATTAATGGTATCCCTGATTTAAAAGGTAAAAGGGTTAATTTAGGTGGTGTAGGTTCCGGTCAGTTGGAGAACTCTAAAGACCTTTTAAAAGCTTTTAGACTTAAGGAATCTGTTCTTAAAGCTGAATATGTAAAACCTGTTGAGTCAGCTGGTTTACTTCAGGACGAAAGATTAGATGCCTTCTTTTATACTGTTGGTCATCCAAACGGTAGTGTAAGTGAAGCAACTTCTGGTAGAATAAAGGTGAAAATTGTTCCTATTACTGGAGCACCAGTAGAAAATCTTATTAAAAAACTTCCTTATTATTCAAAAGGATATATCCCAGTTTCTTTATATCCAAATGCTGCAAATACAAAAGATGGGAAAGTTCCTTCTATAGGTATTCAAGCATTATTAGTAACTAGTAGTGATGTACCAGTTGATGTGGTTTATGCTATCACAAAAGAGGTAGTAGAAAATCTTCAAGAATTCAAAAAACTTCATCCAGCACTTGGAAATCTTGATCTTGAAGATTTGGTAAATGTAAATGTGGCTCCAATGCATCCTGGAGCTTTAAAATATTTTAAAGAGAAAGGTCTTGTAAAATAACTAAATTTTTTGGGGCAGCTTAAAAATCTGCCCCATCTGTTTTATACTCAAACTTGGACAATTTTAATTTATCATAAGGAGTTTTTGTATGGCAAAGGAATTTAAATCTGAAGATTTGGAAGAATTGGTTAAAGAAGATACAGGCTCGCTAAGGGATCCTTCTAAATTTGATAAGATTATTATTACTATTGTGGCTGTTGGCTGGGTATTTTTTCAGTTTGGTCTGTTAACTTTTATAGTTCTCGATAGTGCACGCGTAAGAGCTATTCATCTTGCCTTTGCCATAGTGTTAGTATATCTCAATATGCCCTTTTTTAGAAGAAAGAAGGTGAGAGGCTTTTTTAAGTTTTTATCAGCAAGAGATAAAGTTCCATTTTTCGATTATATAATGGCAGCCATAGGCTTTTATGCAGTAATGTACACAGTATTTAATTTTAAAGAGTTAACTATGCGGGCTGGTTCACCTAACGAACAGGATATAATTGTTGGATCTATTGCTATTATAATGATCTTAGAAGCTACAAGAAGGGTTATAGGTATAGCAATGCCTATTATTGTGATATTCTTTTGTATATATGTGTATTATGGACCATATTTTCCAGATTTTATGGCAATGAAATCTGTATCTATA
>JAINCL010000138.1:0-4307 GCA_036574145.1 Deferribacterales bacterium
TAGATAACATAGGATTAAAAGTTAACGAAGAGGATATATTTGAACTTAGTGGTGAAAATCTCTTTATACATAACATATATCTTGATTGTCTCCAAAATATTGAAGAATTTTACAATAACTATAACAGACTAATCCCCGATTTAATAAAGAATGTTATTAAGGAAAGTGTAGAAAATGATCGTTTAAATAAGTTATTAGTATCATCAAAACTTAATTATAGAGAGGTAGACCTTTTAAGAAGTTTAAGAAATTACCTTGAACAAGCCAATAATCAATTCAAAAAGAATAGTATAGATGACGCCTTACTAAACAATCCAAAGATATCCGCATTATTAGTATTCTATTTCAACAGTAAATTCGATCCTGCTTTAAAAGAAAGAAATTTAGACCCGATCAAGACTGAACTTTTAGAACAGATAGATAGCGTTGTCTCAGCTATCGAGGATAGAATTCTCAGGTCCTTTTTAGAAATAATCTCTTCTATGTGTAGAACAAACTTTTTTCTCAACAAAGATTATATATCTTTTAAAATCTCATCTAAATACCTCTCAATATTACCTGAACCTAAACCACTTTATGAAATTTATGTTCATAGCTCAAAAATGGAAGGTATCCATCTAAGGGGTGGAAAAGTCGCGAGGGGTGGTATAAGATTTAGCGATAGACCAGACGATTTTAGAACAGAGATTTTGGGATTAATGAAGACTCAGATGGTTAAAAATACTGTAATTGTGCCTGTTGGATCTAAAGGTGGTTTTATAGTTAAGAAACGATACGATGATAGAGAGTTGGATAAGAATCATGTTATAGAACAATATAAAACATTGATTAAAGGTCTACTTGATATTACAGATAATTATGTAGGTAAAAAAATTGTACACCCTTCTAATGTTGTTGTATATGATCAGAAAGATCCTTACTTAGTTGTGGCTGCAGATAAAGGAACAGCAACCTTTAGCGATATAGCAAATTCAGTATCTCTTGAATATCAATTCTGGCTGGGTGATGCATTTGCTTCAGGTGGAAGTGCTGGTTATGATCATAAAAAAGTAGGAATTACAGCCAAAGGTGCTTGGGAATGTGTTAAAAGACATTTTAGAGAACTTGGAAAAGATATTCAGAAAGAAGATTTTACAGTAATTGGCATCGGGGATATGTCTGGAGATGTATTTGGTAACGGAATGCTCCTATCACAAAAAATAAAGCTCATTGCTGCTTTTAATCATATACATATTTTTGTAGATCCTGATCCTGATCCTGAAATAAGTTTTTTAGAAAGAAAGCGTCTATTTAATCTACCAAGATCTACCTGGATGGATTACAACAGATCTATCATCTCATCTGGAGGTGGAATATTTGAGAGATCAGCCAAAAAAATCACCCTTACTCCAGAAATAAAACAATTACTTAAAATAGATAAAGACAGTGTATCGGGTGAAGAATTAATAAAATATATTTTGAAATCAGAGGCAGAACTATTATGGAATGGTGGAATAGGTACTTATGTTAAAGATTCCACAGAAACCAATGAAGAAGTTGGTGATAAATTGAACGATAATGTCAGGGTTAATGCGGAAGAACTAAAAGTAAAAGTTGTAGGTGAAGGTGGCAATTTAGGTTTTACTCAAAAAGCAAGAATAATATTTGCCTTACTGGGTGGTAGAATTAATACCGATGCCCTCGACAACTCTGCCGGCGTTGATATGTCTGACCATGAAGTTAACCTCAAAATTTTAATGGAACATCTATTAAAAATTAAAGTTATAAAAGACCTTAAAGAAAGAAACAGATTAATCGCAAAACTAACTCCAGAAGTAACAGACCTTGTTTTAAGAGATAACTTTGAACAATCAAGGATAATAAGTATAGAAGAGATTAAAGCATCACAAAATATACTTCCATATCAAGAAGTTGCAAATTATCTAAAAGATATCGGACTTTTAAAATTCGACATTGAAAAGATAGAATTTATAAAAGAAAGTAGAAATATTACTCGACCCGAACTGGCTGTGCTTCTTGCTTACACAAAACTCTATCTCTACGATCAGATTGTAGAAGATATTGATATTAATAATAAAATAGCTTCATCTCTTTATGAATCTTATTATCCTAAAACCATCCTCGAACAATATAAAAACTATATCTACGACCACAAACTGTTACGAGAAATAACCGCAACTGTTATGGTCAATAAATTTATCAATCAAAATGGAATCACAACCTTTCTAAAACTATATAAAACTTACGGTAAATCTTTTAGTAAAATAGTTGAAAGGTATTTTATCGCCAATGAAATCCATAATATTGCTCCAATTAGAAAAAAAATTGATGAACTTGATCCAAAATCTTTTAATAATGGTTTATATTTTGCACTTATTGAGTTGGAGAAAACTTTATCGGTGGCAACGGAATGGCTGTTACATGATAACAATTACAATGCCTTGATGGAGCATCTTGACACATTTAAAAAGATACAAAATATTCTACCACAGCATATTCATGGTAATATAATGAAATCGATTAAAGATTTTGAGCAGTCTTTAATAGATAAAAGAGTATCTAATTCGATTGTTAAGGATATAGTAAAAATAAGATTTATCAAGCCTATATTTGATATTTTTGAAATTACCATCAAACATAATATTGAACCTGAAAAATTGATAAAGAACTACTACTTAGCCTCAGATACTTTGGAACTGAAAAAAATCAGTGAAGCAATCAAAAAGATTACACCAATGGATCAATGGGACAATATTAATAAAGAAAATCTATTGAAAAAAGTAAAAGATATCCAAAAAAAGATTGCGTATAAATCAACTTTAAAGGATAATTGGCTAAAAGAGCTCATCAATAAAGAACAGAAATTCTTTATGAACTATTTTGAATTTATAAAATCTTTTGAACTGAATAGTAAATATACATTGATACCTTTCAATGTTGTATTGGAGTCACTTGATAAAATTATAGAATTATGGTAGGTTAGAAAATATGAGATTTTTAAAAATAGTTTTCATGATATTAATAATGGGGGTAAAATTGTTTGCTGCAGAAGAATATAGATTAGACAATGGTATAAAGGTTATTTACAGTAAAATACCGAATATTAAAATTACATCTGTTCAGTTATGGATGAAAACAGGTTCAAGAAATGAGACACCAGAGATTAATGGTATTTCACACTTTCTCGAACATATGGTATTTAAAGGGACAGAAAAATATAACCCTGATGAAATAGACTCCATTGTAGAAGCCAATGGTGGGCAGATGAATGCAGCCACCAGCAAAGATTACACATTTTACTACATCACGATCCCCACCGATAATGTTGAAGTTGCTTTTGATACAATAAGTGAAATGGTTTTTAACGCAAAATTTATACATGAAGAGATAGAAAAAGAGAAACCGGTGGTGCTTGAAGAGATAAAGCGAAAATATGATGACCCAACTTACGAAATGTGGGTCTATCTTGCACAAACATTTTATAAAAATAGCTCATATAGTATGGAGGTAATAGGAACGGAAAAGAATGTCTCCTCTTTTACAAGTGAACAGCTAGTCAATTATTACAATAAATACTATCATCCAAACAATATGACCTTGGTAATTGTAGGGGATATAGATAAAGAAAAGGCATTCTTATTGGCAAAAAAATATTTTAATAAAAATAGACCTGTGAAAAGTGGTAACGAAATTATCCCCATATATGAAAAGTTAACAGAAGATAAAGAGAAGATTTTTAGGAAAAACATTAATCAGGTATATTCATTATTAGCCTACCAGGCTCCAGAACTTAATACTGAAGAGCTTTACACATTAGATCTCATTGATGAGATTCTTTCTGGTGGTGAATCATCCCTTTTGAATAAGGTAATAAAGAATGAAAAAGGTCTTGTAAATTCAATATTTGGGGGTTATTCAGGACTTAAATATGGAGGATCTTTCATCATATTTTATACCACAGAACCTGGTAAAGAATATGAAGTGGAAAAAGAGATATTTAACTTACTCTCAGATATTTTAAATGGAAATATACCTGACAAATTGTTCCAATCTGCCAAAAATAGGTTAAAAAGTAATATAATTTTTAAGAGAGAAAAAGCATCAAGTGAAGCTGAAGATATAGGCTATTCCTATACATTAGGGTTAGAAGACTACTATAAAAATTTTACCGAAAAAATCAACAAGATAACCACAGATGATGTAATAAAACAACTTAGAACCATATTGAGTGGGAACAATTTAATTATTAGGACAATACCTAAATAGATATGGCTATATTATCAGCTATAAATATTACAAAGGAGTAT
>JAINCL010000139.1:0-1324 GCA_036574145.1 Deferribacterales bacterium
TTCATAATATGCAAGATATATGCCCTTCACCTTTGCCTCTTTTATTGGTATTTTTACACTGTGAATACCTCTTTCTTTAAGAATCCTCAATGCTTCATTTGGCGTTCTTATCTTGAACGATTTCCATGATTCGTAATTCCTCTTTACTTTAAAAACCCCTATCACATCGCCATTATTTCCAATATACACTTTCAATTTTGATCCACCTACTATAGGCACACTATCGATTTCATAACGGAAAAATACCTGTATGTCATAAGGTTCTTCTTTGTAAATGGTCTTATTTGTATTAGGATCAAGAATTATCTTCTTTTTCGTATCTACTACAATCTTATCAAATATTGCACCAGACATTAAATCCCTATCACTTAAAAACTTCTTTGCTATATCTACTGCTTCACTTTCCGAGGGCAATTTTGGATTCTTTTCATTACCATACATCCTTGACATATCTGCATACCAGATAGCCCCAGATGGTTTATATACCTGCAATTCAAATGGTTTGTCAATAACATAAAAATTCTTTTCATCCTCTCTGACATCTTCTTGCAAACCAAATTTTTTCCCAATCTCAATTGCATATTCCTTTGTAGCTATCTTCCTTGTCTTATAAACCATCATTTCATTAGGAACATTGGGAATTTTTGTATCTAAGGATATATTGACTTTAATGATTGGTGCTTTAATTTCATTGATAACCATTGGTGGCAACGATTCATCTGTTGTGTTTTCATTTTCATCTATTGACGCGATTGGAAGAAATGTGTACATTCCTACAATCCCTAACACACCTATTACCAAAATACCTACCAACAAGATATATTTTTTCATTTTTTCCTTATTTAGCATGTATGAGGCGTCCATGAAAGACAATTTGGATTATCTGAATCACTAGCAGTGCTTCCATAACCAGGTAGATAATCATCTTCTGCATCATTTGGTCTACAGACAGACTCAACCGCAGAAACCCTATTACTTTCTGTTTCGTCACATGCTTTAAACCATGCATCTTTGATCTTCATTGCGCCTCCATAGTACCAGGGTCTGGTCATATAATACGCAAATTTATCACCCCGATTAGGCACATCACTAGCATGTGTAGCAAATCCAAGTATCTGATGAAGTCCGTTGAATACATCTGACCCTGTGAACCAAGTCCCCCACCGATCAAAAACATCGCCATCATCATTATTGAGAACCCTACATGCATCTATAGCAATCCATTCTAAATCTTTATCCCCCCATTCGGCATCTTGGTGTGTTAGAAAGTGATCATCTTCAGTAGTTCCAAAAACAAATTTACCAACACTTCCATGCCCGCTGA
>JAINCL010000140.1:0-5177 GCA_036574145.1 Deferribacterales bacterium
CCCCCTGATAATTATATAGCATTTGGATATCCTGTGGTAACTGGAGATTATGAAACTATAGATTATCAACTCGGTGGAACTATTCCGAGTAGATGTAATCCTTCTACTAAGAATCTTTTGCGTAATAATTTACCTATTTTTAATTGTGTAAAGGGTTTTAAAGTATATTTTGGTGCAGATACAGATAATAATGGTACTGTAGATAGTTATTATGATAATTTATCTGTTACAGCTTTTGATAATGTTACTAAGATCTATAATAATCTTCACACCATTACTTTTTATATTTTAACTCATGATGGTGGAATAGATAGGAATTTTAATTACGGTTCCAATACAGTTGTGTATAGTGATAATGAAGTGGGGCTAAATATCTCTTTTAGTTTAAATGGTGTTACTGATTATAATAATTATAGATGGAAAATTATAAAAGTATCAAGTAAAGCTATTAATATAAGAGGAGTTGAGTTAAGTGATTAAGATTCTTAAAAATGAAAATAAAAAAGGTTTTTCTTTGATAGTTACATTAATATTATCTTTTGTGGCTTTGGGTTTTATTGCAGCTTTATTATATTTAATTATGTCTGGAACTATAATGTCAGGTAAGGGTAAAGTTTATACAAGTGCATTAGAAGCTGCAAAAGGGTTAACTGACTATATAGTATTGAAAATAAACACTGATTCTCTTAGTTGCAATCCGTCTCCCTGTAATAATGGATCTGAAATCACAAACTTATCAAATCTTGTTTCAAGTAGTGGTTATTCAGCAGTAGGTCAGATTATAAACCGAACTTCATATTCAAAAGATGGCAAAACATATGATTTATATGTTATTAATTTAAAAGTTAATTCCAATAGGAGTAATGATAAAAGTGAAGTTGAATTTGCATATGAAGTTGAAAAATAACTTAATTTATTTTAAAAACAAAAAAGCTGCCCGAAGGCAGCGTTTTTTTATTGATGACCTTTTGGGTTTTTCTTGAAGTAGTCTTTTGATTTTTCTGGATCTGGTTTCATTGTATCCATTCCAGGTCTCCATCCAGCAGGGCAAACCTCACCATAAGTTCTTACATATTGAAGAGCATCAAGGCTTCTTAAAATTTCATCTACATTTCTACCTATTCCAAGGTCATGTACTAATTCGAATTGAACTTTACCTTCTGGGTCGATTACAAATGTCGCTCTAAGAGCCATTCCACCAGGAAGAAGAACACCATAATCTTCAGATATCTTTTTAGTGAAATCTGCAACCAATGGATAAGCTATATCACCCAATCCACCTTCAGACCTTGGTTGATTAATCCATGCAAGATGTGAAAATTTACTATCAGTGGAAACACCGATAATTTCGCAGTTTCTTTTTTTGAACTCTTCTACAGCATCACTTAATGCTGTGATCTCTGTTGGGCATACAAAAGTGAAATCTAAAGGATAAAAGAAAAGAACAATCCACTTCCCTCTATAGGAAGATAGATCAACTTTTACAAATTGTTTGTTTAAAACTGCATCAGCTTCAAATAATGGTGCTTCTTTTGTGACTAGACTCATAATTCACCTCTTTGTTTTATTTTATTTTTTGCATAAATTTAATTTAGCATAATTTAAAATTATGTCAAGTTTTTTTTATGAAAAGTTTCACAAAATCGTTAATAAAAATAAATTGCTAATTCGTCAAGTTTGATAAATTACATAGTTACCTATGGTGGTAATGTAGTATGTAATTATAAGAATACTTGACTTTATAGGTTTATACCTGTATTATTTAATAAGTGGGGGTTTAATGAAATTAATTACTGTATTATTTTTAGTTCTCTTTTTGTTTAGTGTTTCTTTTGCTGAAAATGATCTATTTTTCAAATATCCCCAAGAGATTAAATCAAAAGTTGAGCATTTGAAGTATGATTTCAATGGTAAAGATATTGAAGAATTGTATAAGCTTTTTGTAAAATATAAAGGGGTGGAGGACCTTTTTCTTGCATATACTTTGGTTGAAATAGCTGTTAATAATAAAGATAAATTAGATCTGAAAATAGTTGACTCTATAGCCGATTTTTATCCAAAAGAACGTAGTAGAATCAGAACATTACTTTTGTCAAACAGTTTAGCTAATTTAAAAAATATATATATTTATATCAATAAGTTTACTTTATATACATTTTTTAATATTTTTGGGAAAGTTTTGGTAACTGTTTTATTTATTTATACTATTTTTGCTAACATATACATTTTTGGCCATTACCATGTTAATAGAAGTAAAGTATATATTAATGTAGTTTTGTCAATTTTAGTAGTGGTTTTTCTACTATTATCTTTGATATTTAAATCTTATATTTTTACTATTATGGCTTTTTTTTCAATCGTACTATACTATGGACACGAACTTAAATATAAAATAGCCATTTTTTTATTGATGCTGATAGCATCTTTTTTGATATCCTTCGATTATAATTTGAAGAGAAATATTAATTTTGAAGAACAGATTGCTTCAAGACCTGTTGATTTATCAGAAATAGATTCCAATGATATTGCATTGATTAAAGAGATAAAAAATTATAAAGAAGTATCCAGACCTTTTATAAGAAAAATATCAGAAGATGAAATAGCAAAGGTAAATCATAATTATGCAATTTTAAGGCTTATTAAAGGTGATGTGGTGTTTTTTGAATCTTATATAAAGAAATATAACCTAACACAAGATCCTATAATGCTTGCCAATTATGCTACCTTTTTAGCAAAAAATGCTATGTTTGATGAGTATGGAAAAATTGTATATAATCTCAACATAATTTCTCCGCAAATGCATAAAGTTTTTTTATCCTATGTTGTTATGAATAATAATTATAGTTTTTATCCATATTTTGATATTAATAAATTGATATATGAGGATAAAATACAGATTAATTATACTATATTTTCCATTATGATTATTTCTTTATTATTAGGATTTGCAATATCTTTAGCTATTCCTAAAAAATTTATCAGGAAGATCTGTTCTAAATGTGGAAAGATTTACTGTGGTGAATGTGGAGATGTTGAGGATAAGATTATATGTGATGAATGTAGAGAGATTATTTACGCTACTTCTGATATTTCACCTATGAAGATTTTTAAAAAGGAGATGGACAAAAATAGATTTGCATCAAGAAATCGCAGATATTATATTTTATTAAAATTTTTACTTCCTGGTGCTGATTCTTTATATATTGGAAAAATTTTTTACGCTATCTTGAAAGTAATCCATTTTTCATTGATTGTATTCATGTTGATTGTTAATGTTACCCCTTTTATAAGAATTGATAATATTGGATATACATATTTTGCTAAGCCATTCTTTTATACTGTTTTAGCTATTTTTGTAATACTGTATTTTATTGACATATTAAGGAACAAAGATGGCTTTAGAGGGTAAATTAAAAGAATTTGGTCTTATAGATATCATACAAATGATTAGTCAAACTGGTAAAACTGGTATTCTTAAAGTTTTTTCAGAAAATAGTAATGCAGATATATATTTTGTAAAGGGTAGTATTCTTGAAGTTAAATCGAATATAGAAATCGGTCTTAGACTTGGTAATTTTCTTGTTTCTAAAGGTATTATAACAGAAGATGAGCTTGAACAATATTTAGAGATTCAAAAGAAAACACCTATAAGGTTAGGGAAACTACTAATAAAATCTGGGAAGATATCTCCTGATGATATAAAAAAGTTTAATGTGGAGCAGATTAAAGAATATCTTTCAAAGGTTTTAATGTTTAGGGATGGTGGTTATAGATTTGATACTGTTTTTATAGACTATGATCCTGAGGAGATTGAGCCTGTAACTGTCGATACAATTCTACTTGATGTTTTAAAAGAGATTGATGAAGTTAATTATATTAGTAAAAAAATTGATAGTTTCAATTATATATTTATAAAAGGTGGTAAAGGTGTGATGGTTAATCAGGAGGTGTCCAATGAGGAACCTGTTATAGATAAATCTAATATTGTGATAATATCAAAGGATGCTTTTACTATATATACGTTGATAGATGGTAAAAATAGTGTAGAACATATAATTAAAAAGACCGGTTTTAGCAGTAATTTTGTATTAAAGGTGGTTTATAACTTGAACAATTTTGGTTGTATTCAGATTTATAAGGCTCCAAAAACTAAAAAAACTCTTTGGGAGATAATAAAAGTCAAAGAGATGGTATTGGCTGCTTTTTTTATCGGTTTAGTAATAATTTTAAGTATATTAATCTATAAATTAGGAAATGTTATAACTTCATCACCTTTTACAACAGAATATAGTAGTTATAGTGAAATTTTTAAAAAAGATTACGAAGCATATAATAGACAAAAAGATTATTTTCTCAATAATATAGAAAAATAACTTGAA
The DNA here is from genome assembly GCA_036574145.1 of Deferribacterales bacterium. Lineage (GTDB taxonomy): Bacteria > Chrysiogenota > Deferribacteres > Deferribacterales > Calditerrivibrionaceae > Calditerrivibrio. Next base: position 4,380 of record JAINCL010000140.1, read on the forward strand.
AATGTTTTAAAATATTATATATTTGGCTATGGCTAATAAGACAATAAATTCGAATATAAATCATAAAGGTAAAGTTTATCATATCCAGACTGAAATTGTTTCTGGTAATGTTATAACACAGATCTTTGTAAAAGGAAGAGTTGTATTTACTGTTAAAGATAAATTTATAGATTTTGCTACAACAAATAAACAACATAAAACTGCTGAAGCTGCAATATTAAGGGATAAATTGAAATTAGATGATTAAATTTTTTAATGTTACGGTTAATTTTTTTGGTGAAAAAAGAGCTCTGGATAATATAAGCCTGCATATTCCTAAAGGTGATTTTGTATATATTACAGGTGAAAGTGGAGCAGGTAAATCGACTTTATTAAGATTGATATATGCAGATCTGTTACCAACAAAAGGTGTTGTACTTGTTTCTAATAAAGATATTAGCCATATTAGTAAGGGAAGTATCCCTTATCTAAGGAGAAATATTGGGGTTGTATTTCAGGATTTTAAACTATTGGAAGACAGAACTGTTTATGAAAATGTGAAGATGGCGCTTGAAATATTTTATTTAGAGAAAAGGTCTGTGGAAAATAGAATATTACCTCTACTTAGAAGGTTGGGCTTATATAGTAGAAGGGAAACGTTGGTAAAGAAGTTATCAGGTGGAGAAAAACAGAGGGTTGCTATAGCAAGAGCATTAATTAATGAACCCTCAATTATACTTGCAGATGAACCTACGGGTAATCTTGACCACGAAAGGGCAGAGGATATAATGTCTTTACTTCAGGATGCAGTTAATACCG
>JAINCL010000141.1:0-1172 GCA_036574145.1 Deferribacterales bacterium
TGGGTTACCATCTATTTTAACAGCAACACCATCAACAACTTTAACCTTTATACCACATACAGTATTACATTGTAAACAAACAGAATATATCTGATGCTCAGGCTTATTTAATGGATATTTACCTGCAGAAGCATGAGCCTCTTTTACTTTTAAATTAAAATCTAAATTACTTGCAAGAAAAGCTCCTGCAGCAACTGCTGTACAGCCGCCCACAAATTCTCTTCTTGTTATTCCATTCTGTTCAATATTTTCTTTTATCTCTTTTTTCATACTACCACCTCACTTAATTATAGTATATAAAATACTGATGGTTTTGTTTTAGAAGGTCCAAAAACAGCATTACCTGTTTTAGGAGTATCATCAGTAACTTTTTGCATGGTCACAGTCTTATTTTCTTTCATCTTTTTCACAATCAAACTTTCAGGATCATTTAAGTCGCCAAAATAGTTGGCTCTACCTATACATGTTGTTACACACATAGGTAACATACCTTCAGCTAATCTATTCACACAAAAATGACATTTTCTTGCATTACCTGCTGGTAGATTAAAATTCTCCCTTTTCCACTCTCCACCATATTCATAAGAAACCCTTGTTTCATAAGGCTGTAAAGCTGGAGTATTTTCTGTATAGAACTTACCTTTATCCATACTTCTTGCTTTATAAGGACATGCTGGCACACACTGACCACAACCTATACATTTAGTATAATTAATTACAACAACACCATTTTTATCTTTAAAAGTTGCTTTCCCCTTATTAGGACATGCAGCAACACAAGGTGGATTATCACACTGTTGGCATGGTCTAGGAATGAAATTCCTCTTAATATTTGGATATTTGCCATTTTCAGTTTCAAAAACAGGTCTGTATATCACCTGCGGTGGTAAAACATTTTCACTAATACAACCTACAGTACAAGCATGACAACCTACACATTTTCTCAAATCAATTAACATCCCCCATTTAACTTTTGAAGGATCTTTACTTAATGACCTTTTTATATCTTCTTGCATTATCAATAGAATATCTTTATCCATCTGTTCCTCCTAATTACTTTTTATGACAAGTATTGCATTCTTTTCTTGCACTAAAAGCTACCTTACCATTATGGCATTTGCCACATGACTTACCCTTATACATCTGAGCCATAGTAACTTTCTTTCTTTTGT
>JAINCL010000142.1:0-6795 GCA_036574145.1 Deferribacterales bacterium
GCTTTTTATCTGAGATAGGAAGTTTATAACTCCCTTTTGGAATCGTATCCAAATATTCACTAATACCTTTTAAAAAATCCCAAAATCTGTTATTTGGACTATTGGAATAATAAAAAGAACTCCCCTCTGGGGGGAGAGTTCCTATCAATATCTTTTTAGCATCCTTCGGTATAAAAGGTTCAAATGGATGAATATTTATTCTTCTACGCAGATCTCACCTTTTAAAGCTGCTGCAATAGTTTTTATTAATACTAATATAACCAATACCGCTGTCAAAATCAAGCTGATGGTAGAAAAGAAATCAAACAAAGCTATTTTAGTCATCTTAGCATACAAAACCAAAGATATTGTAAACGCCGCCATAGGGAATGTATAAGCCCACCAGGAAAGGAAAAATTTAATTTTAAATAATCTGGGCAGAAATGTGAGTAAAAGGAAAAAGGTAAAAATCCCAAAATTTACTAAAACCTTTGCGAAATTATCTATACCATTAGTTAATTTTACATAAGAAATAAAAGCAACCGCCGGAGGTGCAAGAAGTATAAAGAATGTAGGTAATAGTTTTTCTGGCATAGGGTCGTTGAATATTAATCTGTACAATAAAATTCCAAACATAGGTAACCACAATACAATACCTATACTATAAAAAAACCATGAGGTTTCCACCGAAAAATTTACCCCAGAAATTGGTATAAGTATAGGTCCTATAACAGGTATAAACCAGGATGGATTTTTTAAATTTATCTTAAAATCACTGAAAACCCATCTATTAATAATTAACAACAGAAGTAAAAAATGTAATATAGAACCAAAAACCCAAAAAATATATGCAACAGTTGGTAGCATATTTTCATATGTTATGGAAAATAGTATTAAACTTATCGAAAATGTTGGGATAAAATTGATTTTTATCGGATGCCTGAAATCCTTTTTAACCTCTTCAGGATACTTTATATACTTCAAAAGATAAACAAATCCAAGGAAGAAAAACCATAGTGTTGTAATTATTGTCATCCCTTTTATTAGTAATGGCATATGAATCTCATTTACCTCAAAATACTTACCTAACGCAATGGTAAATCCGGCCAATCCCATTACAGTGGCAAAAAATGTTACAGGGAAAAATTTTAGTTTACTACTCTCTGACATATAACCTCCATATATTAATTTATCTAAATATCCAAATATATATAAAAATAAAAATAATGCAATATTTAAAAATAAAAAAAGGGGGGCAAAGCCCCCCATTAATTGTTTGTATTTATATTACTGTTCTAACCCTTCAATGCTGCATGGGCTGCTGCAAGTCTTGCAACAGGCACTCTGTATGGTGAGCAACTCACATAATTCAATCCAGCTTTATGGCAGAAGAAGATTGAAGCTGGATCGCCACCATGTTCACCACAGATACCTGTCTTAAGCTCTGGTCTTGTCTTTCTACCTTTTTGTACACCCATCTCAACAAGCTGCCCTACACCATTTACATCAAGGGATACAAAAGGATCCTCTTTATAGATACCTTTTTCAACATAGAAAGGTAAAAACTTACCTGAATCGTCCCTACTTAATCCCAATGTTGTTTGTGTAAGGTCGTTTGTACCAAAAGAGAAAAACTCAGCATATTGAGCTATCTCATCTGCAGTAAGTGCTGCCCTTGGTAATTCTATCATTGTGCCAACAAGATATTTCAATGTCACACCATAAGATTTCATAACCTTATCAGCAACCCTTACGGTCATATCTCTAAGTATTTCAAGCTCTTTATAATGCCCCACCAATGGTATCATAATTTCTGGCAATACCTTCACACCCTCTTTTGCAACTTCACATGCAGCTTCCATAATTGCATATACCTGCATTTCATATATTTCTGGATATGTAATACCAAGCCTACAACCTCTATGTCCAAGCATAGGGTTAAACTCATGAAGCTCATCTGCTTTCTTCTTCAATAGATCGGCTGATATCCCTGAAGCTTTTGCAAGCTTTTCAATATCTTCTTCTGTGTGAGGGATAAATTCATGTAGAGGTGGGTCAAGAAGCCTTATTGTTACAGGGAACCCATCCATTGCCTTGAATATACCTTTAAAATCCTCTTTCTGGTATGGCTTAATTTTGGCAAGCGCCTTTCTTCTATCATCTTCAGTATGAGCAAGGATCATCTCCCTAACAGCATCTATCCTATCACCCTCGAAGAACATATGCTCTGTTCTGCAAAGCCCTATCCCTTCTGCACCGAAATCCCTTGCCACTTTTGAATCGTGAGGTGTATCAGCATTGGTTCTAACACCAAGTCTCCTAAATTCATCTGCCCAGGAAAGGATTTCAGCAAATTCACCTGATAACTCTGGTTCAACCAATTTAACTTTCCCTAAAATAACTTCTCCAGTACTACCATTTATAGTTATATAATCCCCTTCCTTTAAAGTTACATGTCCAGCTGTAAAGAGTTTTGCATGCTCATCTATATGAATTGCACCACAACCAACTATGCATGTTTTACCCATACCCCTTGCAACAACCGCTGCATGGCTTGTCATACCACCAGTAGCAGTTAAAATACCTACAGCAGCATGCATACCACCAATATCTTCAGGAGAAGTTTCATCCCTTACAAGTATAACCTTTTCACCCTTTGCTGCCCATTCCTCTGCATCGTTGGCAGTAAATACCACCCTACCAACAGCTGCACCAGGTGATGCAGGTAATCCCTTAGCAATAGCAGTATACTTCTCTTTAGGGTCGATCATTGGATGTAGAAGCTGATCCACTTGCTCTGGAGCAACCCTCAATACCGCAGTTTTCTTATCTATCAACCCCTCTTTATACATATCGTAAGCTATCTTAACCGCAGCCCTCGCAGTTCGTTTACCACTTCTTGTTTGAAGCATGTAAAGAACACCTTTTTCCACAGTAAACTCTATATCCTGCATATCTTTGTAATGAGTCTCAAGCTTTTTATACACCTCTTCAAGCTGAGCAAATACTCCGGGCATCTCATCTTTCAATCTTGCAATCGGTTCTGGTGTCCTGATACCGGCAACCACATCCTCACCCTGAGCATTTATCAAGAACTCTCCAAAAAATTCCTTCTCACCTGTGGATGGGTTTCTTGTAAAAGCAACGCCGGTTCCTGAATCGTTCCCCATATTCCCAAATACCATAGCAACCACATTCACAGCAGTACCCCAATCATCAGGAATCTTATTGATTTTCCTATATGTTATAGCTCTTGGGTTATTCCATGAGTCGAATACAGCATTTATTGCAAGCTTCAACTGTTCCATTACATCCTGAGGGAAAGGTTTCCCTGTTTCTTCCTGAACAAGAGCTTTAAATTTTTCAACAAGCCCTTTCCAATCCTCAGCAGTAAGATCTGTATCCAATTTATAACCTTTCTCTTTCTTAACTTCGTTTATTAGCTTTTCAAACTTTGAATGCTCCACAGACAAAACAACATTACTAAACATCTGAATAAATCTTCTATATGAATCATACGCAAATCTCTCATTGTTAGAAGATTCTGCAAGACCTTTAACAGTGGAATCGTTTAGACCAAGATTTAATATGGTATCCATCATCCCTGGCATGGAAACTCTTGCACCAGAACGAACAGATACAAGAAGAGGGTTTTTATCTGAACCAAACTGCTTTTTAGTAACCTCTTCCAATTTCTTCAATGCTTCCAGAGTTTGCTCCCACATCCCCTCTGGATAATTTTTCCCTTTTTGATATTCGATACAAGCCTCCGTGGTTATGGTGAACCCTGGGGGTACTGGAATACCCAGATTTGTCATTTCGGCAAGCCCTGCTCCTTTTCCTCCAAGGAGATTTTTGTCTTTTCCATCACCTTCAGCTTTGCCATTACCGAAAAAATATACATACTTTACACCCATAGTGCCTCCTTATATATTAATTTATAAGCGATAGATCACCTAATTTGTTAAAAATAGCTTTCATATTTGCTAGAAGAGATAACCTATTTCTTCTCACCTCTTCCTTTTCTGCCATCACCATAACATTATCAAAAAAACTATTAATATCACCTTCAAGGGTTAATAAAGTATCCAGCGCCTTTTCATAATCTTCTCTATCTAAGTATAGCATATATTCTTGAATTATTCCATTTAATCCTTGAGAAAGTTTCTTTTCATAATCTGATTCAAACAGTTTTTCGTCAAATTCTGTGGATTGATGGTTAGTTTTCTTCAAAATATTATTGATCCTTTTGTAACTTTGAGCTACAGAATTAAAGGTAGGACTATTCTTAGCATTTGATAGGATTTTTGCATTTTTTTCTATCTTTATAATATCTGTATAGTTATTTATTACTGCATCAATAGCATCAGCTGCAATATTTTCATTTAAAAGAATCTGCTTAAGTCTCTGTATTATAAAGTCATAAACCTGTTTTTTTACCTCATCTTTATCGAATTTTACCTTCCCTGACAAGATGGTTAAAGATTTATCGATCAGGTTCTCAATATCAAGCCTGAAACCTTTACCCCTTATAATCTGAAGTACTCCTATAGCATTTCTTCTTAGTGCATAAGGATCGTTATTCCCTGTAGGGATAAGACCTATTGCAAAGCATCCTGAAATGGTGTCTATTTTATCTGCTATCGATACAATAGCGCCTGTAATTGTCTCTGGCAAATTATCCCCTGCAAACCTTGGTAAATAATGTTCAAATATACCTTTATATACCGATTCCTTTTCCCCCTGAATTTTGGCATATTCTCTCCCCATAACCCCTTGTAGTTCAGGGAATTCATAAACCATCTCTGTCATCAGGTCAGCTTTACAAAGTTTCGCTGTCCTTAAAACATCCTCTTTTACATCTGGAGCTATTTGTAATACTGAGCATAGGTAGTCTGCAACCTCTGTAAATCTGGCAACTTTTTCATAAGAGGTACCAAGCTTTTCTTGATATACAACTTTTTTAAGCTCCTCCACCCTATCATCAAGCTTAACATTCTTATCATTCTGAAAAAAGAACATCGCATCGGTAAGCCTTGCTCTGAGAACCCTTTCGTACCCCTTTCTTATATTATCATTTATAGGTTTTGTATTGGAAATCCCTATGAATAGATTTGTAATCTTTCCTTCGCTATCCAAAGTATAGAAGTATTTCTGATGATTTTTCATCGATGTTATGAGAACTTCTGAGGGGAGTATCAAAAATTCTCGACTAAAGCTACCAAGCACTGCAAAAGGGTATTCCACAAGGTTAGTTACAGTATTTAACAGATCTTCATCTATATCAACAGATACATTATCCCCCTCTGCAGTCTTTAATATATCATCATATATCATACGTTTGCGATCCTCACGTTTTACAATAACAAAATTATCCTTGAGCATCAGAAAATAATTTTTAGGATCATCCACAACTATTTCTGTATTTCCTAAAAATCGATGACCAACTGTTTTATTGGATGCTGTGATCCCATCAATTGTAAAAGGTAAAACAACACCATCAAACAATGAGATAAAAGATTTTACAGGTCTTGCATATCTAAAGGTTTTATCTCCCCATTTCATCGTTTTTTTAAATGGGATATTCTGTATAATCTTCACAATATGTTCCGAAATGATCTCCCTGGTTTCCCTACCTTTAATAAACTTTGTTCCTGCAAGGTATTCACCCTTTGGAGTAGAGATCTTCCTTAAACTGTTAATATCGAGACTTTTTGATTTAGCAAAATTAACAGCAACATTAGTTAAGTTACCATTATGGTCAAATGCCACAGAGGCTGGTGGTCCCACAATCTCCTCTTCCTGGTCACTTTGCTTCTCATCCAATCCATCAACATATAGATATAATCTCCTTGGAGTCCCATCCGAATCAATCGATTTATAAGATATTTTATTTTCACTTAGTAATTTTTCAAATGCAGTATATAGATATTCTATCCCAACATTCACGAAATCAGCAGGGATCTCTTCAGAGCATATTTCTAAAAAATAGTACGACATAATTCCTCCATTTTAAACGTTAAAAACCTTAAACATATTTTTATAACTATTAATTTTGTAGTTTTCAAGTAAAAACTGTATTTATATTGAAATTTTATTAGAAAAGTATTAGATAATGAAATTTAATTGGAGGCAAATATGGAAAATAAGTTTGACTTAGCTGCAGAATTTTATGATGCAAAACCTGAACATCGAGAAAGGGCTATAAAAATAGCAGAAGAGATAATCAAGAATACTCCTATAGGTAAGAATTGGATAATGGCAGATTTCGGTTGCGGAACAGGACTTCTGGGTTTCCAGTTCATAAATATTGTAAAATGTATTGACATGATAGATACATCCAGTAAAATGCTAGAAAAAGTAAATGAAAAAGTAGAACATTTGAATTTACATAATAAAATAAGCACCCTAATGATGGATATAGAAAAAACAGATTCTACATATTATAAATACGACCTTATCGTTACCTCCATGAGTTTCCATCATATACCCGATATCATATCTGCTCTATCAAAACTAAAAAATATGATCAAAAACGACAGATACTTAGCAATAGCTGACCTTAACGAAGAAGACGGTACCTTTCATGATGATGGTATTACAGTTCATAACGGTATCAACCAAGATTTTTTGATAAAAACAGCAACCGACATAGGCTTAAAACTCCATTATAAATCGGTACCATATATAATATATAAAAAAAGAGGTGAAGGAATGAGGGGATATCCCGTATTTCTTCATATTTACAGGAGGATAAAATGACCGATAAACTTGTAAAACTTAAAAAAATGGCAAAAAGAGCCAATAAAGAAAATG
>JAINCL010000143.1:0-5168 GCA_036574145.1 Deferribacterales bacterium
GGGGAGAAGGTTATTGGCAAAGGAGGAGATCATGATAAAAAAATCTCCAATTGCTGTTAATCTTATTGTAAATCCCAATAGAAATTATTTCGATCTATTGAGAGAAAAGTTAGGTTGGGGTGTTGGCTAATGTATCTTTCATACCTTTCTGTTCAGAATTTTTCTGTTATAGATGATGTGGAGATGGAATTTTCAAAAGGTTTAAATATCTTCACTGGTGAGACAGGTGCCGGTAAGACACTGATTGTTAATGCCATAAAGTTGTTGTTGGGTGATAAATTAAGTAAAAACTATTTCAGAGATGAAACGAAACCTATCAGGGTCCAAGGGGTTTTTGCTGGGGATTTTAGTATGATTCCTCAAGAGTTAAAAGAGGATTTTGAGATAGATGATGAGGTGATTATTAAAAGGGAAGTTGATGTAAATGGTAAAAATAGAGTAACGATTAACGGACAGGTGGTTCCCATTAAGATAGTTCAAGCTCTTACTGAGAGTTTTGTGGATATACATGGACAGCATGAGCATCAGTTACTTCTTAACCCTAAAAATCATTTAGGGTTCATAGATGCTATGGTGGAAGAGGAACTGAAATCAGATTATTTTAAAGGGTATCAAAAATTGGTTGAACTGGATAGAAATATTAAAAAGATCGAAGAGAATTTAGAGGGATTGAAAAGGGAAAGGGATTATATTGAGTTTCAGATTGCCGAGATTTCATCTCTTAATTTAGATGTAGAAAAGGATAATGGGTTAGAAGATAGGATTGAAATACTATCCAATATGGATAAAATTAGACAACACCTTACTAATGTTATCAATATGCTTAGTGGAGATGAAATCAATGTGGAGCTTTTACTCAACAACATTGCTAAGGAGTTTTCGGCTATAGCAAGATTTGGAGATGAGTTTAAAAAACTTGCGGAAAAGTTGGATTCGATAATTTATGAATTTGAGGATGTTAGTCGTACATCTGAATCGATCCTTTCAAAATATGATATAGATGAAGATGAGTTGAATAGATTAATTGAGCGAAAAGAGAGTATTACAAGGGTATGTAAAAAGTATGGTAAGAAGTTGGCTGAGCTTCCAGAGTATCTTGAGGAGCTGAATAATAGATATAATGATATCGAATGTACAGACCAAAAGCTTGATGGATTGAAAAGGGAAAAGGAGACAGTTTTAGCTGAACTTTTCCTCAAGAAAAATAGGTTAAACCTTAGAAGAAGAGAGATAGCTGAAGTTCTTGCCGATAAAATTACAGAAATTTTAAAAGATCTTGAATTAAAGAACGCAAAATTTATCGTTAAAATCGATGAAACTGATAATTTTGATGCAAAAGGAGGTTTCCTTCTTGAATTTTATATATCCACCAATGTCGGTTTTGAGCCTGGTCCTCTGTCTAAAATAGCTTCAGGTGGTGAAATATCAAGGGTTATGCTGGCACTGAAAGAGGCTTTTTCCCAGGTGGATAGTGTTGGGACACTGATATTTGATGAGATAGATACAGGGATTAGTGGTGTTACTGCTAAAAAAGTGGCTGAAAAATTAAAACTGATATCTGAAAATAAACAGGTTATAGTAATTACACATCTACCTGTCGTTGCTTCAAAGGGTGATAAGCATTTTCATCTCATAAAAAAAGAATCTGATGGTAAGTCTAAAACAGTTGTTCAGGAGCTTGGAACCCATGATAGAATTAAAGTGTTGGCTTCGATGATCTCTGGTGAGATTACAGAGTTGACACTGAATCAGGCTAAGGAGTTATTAGGTAGATGATTGAGACTATAGCCGGATTTGTTGTTGGGTGGATAGAAAAGACGGGGTATTTCGGTATAATATTTTTTATGGCTGTGGAGAGCAGTTTTATCCCTTTTCCCAGTGAAGTGGTGGTACCACCGGCTGGTTATCTTGTATATAGTGGTTCAATGAATATGATTCTGGTGATTTTGTCTTCAACATTCGGTTCGGTTTTGGGGGGATTGGTGAATTACTATTTAGCTGTTACCTTTGGTAGAAGTTTTTTAATAAAATATGGGAGATATTTTTTTATTAATGAATCTAAGTTTCTGAGGATAGAGAGGTTTTTTCGTAACCATGGTGAGATCACCACTTTTGTTGGTAGATTGTTACCGGGAATAAGGCAGTATATATCTTTTCCTGCTGGGATTGCCAAAATGAATCTTTTTAGATTCTGTATATTTACAGCTTTAGGGGCAGGGATATGGTCTACTATACTTGCCTATGTGGGATATTATGTTGGGAAGAATATAACTTTGATTAAGGAAAAGATCGATACCATCATGGTTGTTGTTATCCCTTCACTGGTTATTTTGGTTATACTTTATGTATATTTTTATAAAAGATATGTAAGGAGGAAGAATGAGACAGTTAAGTAACTTATTCTATACTCTATTATTTGTTTTATTCTTCTCGATTAATTTATTGGCGGAAGAGGTGGTGGTTAAGTCTGGTGATACATTTGCAGCAATTTTTACGAAGATGTTCGATTATAATAAGGTGATATTGCTTTATAAAGATTTGAAAAATAAAGTTCCAGATTTTGTTTTGAAAGAAGGGCAGAGGATTATTTTCGGCACAAATTATGTCCATATCCCTTTAGATTTGAAGGAAGAGATTAAAATTCATAAAAAAGGTGAAGATTATAAAATTGAAGTGATACATAATGAGGTATTTACTATAAATACAGTAGTTGCTGGTACTATAAATGGTTCATTATTTGAGACGATTAATAGAATGGGGGAGAGTGATCAGCTTGCAATAATGTTTGCAGATATTTATCAATGGGAAGTGGACTTTTTCAAAGAGGTACATCCCGGGGATAGTTTTAATATTGTGGTGGAGAAAAGGTTTGTAAAGGGTATTTTTGCAGGGTATGGGAGGATATTGGCTGCAGATTTCTATAATAGGGGTAGATTAATAAGGGCTATCTATTACAACGATGGTAAGGTGTCGGGATATTTTACACCAGATGGTAAGCATTTGAGGAAAGGGTTTTTGAGGGCACCTTTAAAATTTGGTAGAGTTAGCTCTAAATTTACATCAAATAGGATGCATCCTGTTCTTGGGAGGAATCTTCCCCATTATGGGGTAGATTATGCTGCACCAACGGGTACACCTATCCATGCCACTGCTTCCGGGGTTATAATTCAGAAAGGATTCCAGACTGGAGCTGGTAATTTTATTAAAATCAAACATCAAAACAATATTACGACCACTTATATGCATATGTCTAAGTTTAGACAAGGTTTAAAAGTGGGCAGTAGAGTATCGCAAGGTGAGGTGATAGGGTATGTAGGTTCCACAGGTTATGCCACAGGTCCGCATGTAGATTATCGTATAAATGTAGGGAACAGATATGTGAACCCGCTAACATTTGTGGCTCCTCCCATATACCTGACAAAGGCTCAGATAGAAGAACTGAACAATGAAAGCAAGTCTGTGGTGGCACTTTTAAATACCGGTTACAACAGACTTGCTATGAACAGGTATCAGTTTAATCAGTAATATCAGTTGAATTTAAAAGATTCTTGGAGGAACTTTATAAGATTAACTACTGATGTTGTCTTAAAAGGTTTCTTAAGAAAAAGAAATTGTCTATTATAATCTTTATGTTCTTTAAGTTTTTCTTCCAAATATCCACTTAGTAAGAAGATGTAAGATATCATGTAGAATTATTTTATAAGATTATTTATAAGATTATATAATGGTAGAAGAATACACCAGAGTTTAGTGTATTTAGAACCAAGTACAGTAAGTAGTCATGAGGAACTATAAGAGAGGGAATCAGTATAATATCTCCAAAAAAATTAAAAAATGTCTTGACAAAATCTTGCAATAATGTTTCATAGCTTACCCCCACCATATCAATGATTTTATAAGTTTGTAGTCTAAATCTTCGGTATTAACAACAGTTCCGTCTTCAAATTCTACTTTGCCTTCACTTATTTTTTTAATCCATTTGCCTGTTAGGTTAGACAAGGTTTCAGCAATGTCAATATTCGGATATAGCTTGTTCAAATCTACTTTTACTTTATTGTTTTCATAATCAATTTCTAATGCTTTAAGCATTTTTTCGTCTTTGAGAAAAACGTATTGTTCATAAGGAGATTTATTGCCAGCAATGAATATGTCGTGATTTTCATAAACAGTATTGGCAAGCGTTTCCTCGTATTGTTCAAGTTCGTAGTATTTGAAGAAGCCACCACCTTGATATTCTTTTACTTCTTTTGAAATACCGGATTTATCGTAAGCTAAAACCTTTTTCATGCGTGGCAAGACTACTGTATAAAAATGTTCGCCCATTTCAACGCCAATCCATTTTCTGCCAAGTTTATGGGCTACTGCTGTGGTAGTGCCTGAGCCGAGGAAGAAATCTAGGATAATTGATTGTTTCTCATATTCTATTCCATCAATCACCCTCTTTAATAATATTTCTGAATTTTCGGTAGCAAAGAAAGTATTATGAGTTTCATAGCTTTTTATATCTGTCCAATTAGTATCTAAAAGCAATTCTGGTTCTTTAAGATATTCTGGCATTCCTTTAACTTCATTGTCTTGCGTATCAATATATTTCCTGCCGGGATTAATTCTTATCCATCCTAATTTTTCATACTCAGATATCTTTTGTTGAGATAAGCCCCAATGTTGTCCCTTTGGTGGTAGCCAAGGTTTACCAAAAAAATACCTCACTTGCAGTTCATAAGTTTTTCTTTGTCCAGGCATATCTAAAGAAATCCATTGTCTATCTTCTTCCTTGATTTTTCGTTTTGCACCCTTAAAGGCTATTTTCTTTGCATCTTTCGCAAAAAAGAAAATTGAATCAATTCCTGTTAAGTATTGATTTGTTAATCCTTTTGGGACATAACCTCTTTTAACAAAGATTTCATTCCTAAAATTCTCCTTCCCAAAAATCTCATCCATCAAACATCTTACAATCCAATTTCCATTATAATCACACCTTACAAAAATACTTCCTTTTTCATTTAGCCAATCTTTGGCAATTCTTAATCGGTTTTCAAGCAGTGTTGCCCAGTTGGCATCTTTATAGTTTGTGCGGTATAAAAACTGGTCTGAAGAATCCAAATTAAACGGCGGATCAATATAAATCGTCTGCACCTTTTCTTTAAATTTCGGTAATATTGTGTTTA
>JAINCL010000144.1:0-5677 GCA_036574145.1 Deferribacterales bacterium
TTAAATTCATCAAGGAAAACTATATCCTCTTTACTCTGACCACCAAAATATAAGGTTATTCTACAATTTCTGGTTTTAAGCTCTTTACATAAAAAATAAAGAGGGGCTATACCTATACCACCACCAACAAGTGCTATATTTTTATTTGGAAATAATGTAAAGCTGTTACCTACAGGTTTTGAAAAACTTATTTTTACTCCTTCTTTAATCGTAGTTAACAATTTAGTTCCCTTTCCAACCACCATATATAAAAGACTAAAACAACCATTTTTTTCATCTATATCACATATTCCAAATGGTCGACGGAGTAAAGGATCATAAATATAGTCAAACTCTTTCGGCTGAATCATAAAAAATTGTCCAGGCTTAACCCCTTTGCAAAATTCTGGGGATTTTATAATCATATAATAATATTTATTGTTAAGTTTTCTATTTTCTATTACTATCCCTTCCATCTAACTTCCTATTAATTTATAATATTCTTGTAAAGATGATACCATCAAACCATCATCAAGATATTCTGAAATACCTTTAATTGATGCTTCTGATGCTTCAAGAGTGGTTACATAAGGAACATTATAACTTAAAATCGCTCTTCGTATAGAGTTGGCATCAAGTCTTGATTTTTTTCCATGGGGAATATTGATAACAAAACTTATTTCTCTATTTTTTATTAGATCAACAATATTTGGTCTTCCTTCCTGAACCTTTTTTACGAACTCAACATCGATTTCATTGTTTTTTAAAAAGTGATATGTCCCTGAAGTAGCTATTAATGTAAAACCAAGTCTTTCAAACTCTTTAGCAATGGGCAAAATGTCTTCTTTAACAGAGTCTTTAACACTTATAAAGACTTTACCACTTTTTGGAAGTTTGTTGCCTGCTGCCATCTGGGCTTTGTAATAAGCCTTACCAAATGAAAAATCTATCCCCATCACTTCCCCTGTGGACTTCATCTCTGGACCAAGGATAGGATCAGTATTGGGAAATTTCACAAATGGAAATACTGCTTCTTTGACAGTATAAAAAGGTATATTAACCTCTTTTGTAAAACCAATTTCTTTCAAGGTTTTCCCCAACATAACCTTAGCTGCAAGTTTTGCAAGAGGAACCCCGATAGATTTACTCACATAAGGTATCGTTCTTGATGCCCTCGGGTTTACTTCTAAAATGAAAATTTCATTATCTTTTATTGCATACTGAACATTCATTAAACCTATTACTTTAAGTTCTATTGCTAACTTTTTCGTAATATTTATTATTTCTTGTCTTAATTCTTGCGAAAGTGTTCTTGATGGTATGGAACATGCTGAGTCACCTGAATGAATTCCAGCCTCTTCGATATGTTGCATAATACCTGCCACCACAACATCTTTACCATCTGATATAGCATCTACATCGTATTCAGCAGCATTTTCTAAAAACTTGTCTATTAATACTGGATGTTTTTCACTTGCTTCAACAGCATATTTCATATAGTTTTCAAGGGATTCTCTATCATATACCACTTCCATTGCTCTTCCACCAAGAACATAGGAAGGTCTTACTACAACAGGGTATCCTATCGATTCTGCAATTCTAAATGCTTCATTAGGGTTTCTGGCAATGCCGTTATTTGGCTGTTTTATGTTAAGTTTTTCCACAAGATCTTTGAATCGCTCTCTATCTTCTGCTATATCTATACTATCAGATGATGTTCCCAGTATCTTTACACCAGCTTTCTCTAAAGGAACAGAAAGTTTCAGTGGTGTTTGACCACCAAATTGAACTATTATACCTACAGGTTTCTCCTTTTCAATAATATTTAACACATGTTCTTTTGTCAGAGGCTCAAAATAAAGTCTATCAGAAGTATCGTAATCTGTTGAAACTGTTTCAGGGTTGCAGTTTATCATAATGGTTTCAAAGCCAATCTCAGAAAGTGCATAACAGGCATGAACACAACAGTAATCAAATTCTATCCCCTGCCCTATCCTATTTGGACCTCCACCTAAGATAACAACCTTTTTCCTCTCTGTAACATCAGCTTCACATTCATTTTCATAGGTAGAATACAGATAAGGTGTAAAGGACTCAAATTCAGCCGCACAGGTATCAACTCTTTTATAAACAGGTATAATACCTTTAGACTTTCTCAAATTGGCAATCGTATCCTCATCAGTATTCAAGAGTTTAGCAAGCCTTTTATCTGAAAAACCAAATTCCTTATAAACTCTTAAGTCGTTTTCAGTAATATCTTCTAACTTTTTATTTTTTATCTCATTTTCCTTCAAAATTATCTGTTTTATATTATTTAAAAACCACTTATCTATATAAGAATAATTATGAATCTCATCTACTGTCATTCCAGCTCTGAAAGCTTCACCAATATACCAGATTCTCTTATCTGTAGGCCTTTTTAAATATGCTATAATTTCATCTTTTATTGCTGGATCAGTTAGTTTATCTGCTGGAAATATCTCATCAAAACCTGTTTTGCCTATCTCCAGTGAATTTATTGCCTTCTGTAAAGCCTCTTTAAATGTTCTACCTATAGACATTACCTCACCCACAGATTTCATCTGGGTTGTGAGTGTATCATCAGTTCCGGGGAATTTTTCAAAAGTAAATCGTGGAAACTTTACAACACAATAATCTATGGTTGGTTCAAAAGATGCTGGGGTCTTTTTGGTTATATCGTTTGGTATCTCATCAAGGGAGTAACCAACAGCTAATTTTGCTGCAATCTTAGCAATAGGGAAACCTGTAGCTTTTGATGCAAGGGCTGAGCTTCTTGACACTCTCGGATTCATCTCAATAACAACTTGCCTACCTGTTTTTGGATCAACTGCAAACTGGACATTTGAGCCACCGGTATCTACCCCGATCTCCCTCATTATTTTAATTGCTGAATCCCTCATGATTTGATATTCTTTATCGGTCAATGTTTGAGCAGGAGCTACCGTTATACTATCACCTGTGTGTACACCCATAGGATCGAAATTCTCAATGGAACAGATTATCACAACATTATCTTTAAGATCCCTCATAACTTCAAGTTCATATTCTTTCCAACCAAGAATAGATTCCTCAACAAGCACCTCTCCAACGGGAGAAGCCTCTAACCCCCACTCCAGATATCTTCTATACTCCTCCATATTATAGGCAACATTTCCACCAGTTCCACCTAATGTAAAAGATGGTCTTATTATTGCTGGAAAACCTATATACTTTATAGCTTCTATCCCCTCTTCAAAACTCTTTACATAGGAGCTTTTGGGCATCTCTAAACCTATCTTTCTCATTGCCTCTTTAAAAAGCTCCCTATCTTCAGCTTTTTTTATGGCATTAACCTTAGCTCCAATCAATTCAACATCGTACTTATCAAGGATACCATATTTATGTAGATCTAAGGCTAAATTAAGTGCAGTTTGACCACCCACAGTGGGAAGAATTGCGTCAGGTCTTTCGCGATCAATGATCTTTTCAGCAGCTTCCACAGTTAAAGGTTCAATGTATGTAGCATCTGCTAATTCAGGGTCGGTCATAATTGTAGCAGGATTTGAATTTATTAGTATTACTTTATAACCCTCTTCTTTTAAGGCTTTAACCGCTTGAGTTCCCGAATAATCAAATTCACAAGCCTGCCCTATTACAATTGGACCTGATCCGATAATCATAATTTTTTCTATATCTGTTCTTTTAGGCACTCTAAAACCTCCAAAATTACTAAATATCTATATTACAAAAATATATAAAAGACAAGAAAAAAGCGGGATTAAACCCGCTTTTATAACCTATTTAAATTGCATTTTTTTCTCCAATAGATACATACAGGATAGTTTTATAGGATCAGTCAAGATATGATGTTTACCTGTCTGGTCATCTTTAATCAAAGACAACAGTTGCTGTGCTGAAATTCCGAAAAGATCTGAAAGCTGGGCAACGGTAACACAACAACTCCTTAATTCATCAATTAGATCTTTTAATTTAACAGTTTTTACATAATACTGTAATTCATCGAAAGTTGATATTTTACTTCTATCAGGAGCATGATCCAATTCAAAAACCCATGGAGTATAAATATATGTCAAACCTAAAGCTGCTGCATGTTTACAAAAAGAGGTTTTTGATGTCTCACATTGACATTTGTATTGAATAGGATCTGAATCGATCTTGAGCTCCACATCATAAATACCATGATTACCTTTAATTTTACCTTTGAGTATAGGACCTTCTATTTTACAGTCAGTAAACTTACCAATATAATTTTCTGCCCTTTGAATAATCAATGAAGTAGCACTGTTTCTAAGCTGATCTTCTGTTAGCTTAAATAACTGCATTGGCTTTTCCTCCTTTTAATTTTATATAATATTATAAAAACTATTTTCAAAAACTTCAATCGAATTTTTAGTTCATTTCAAAATTTCTTCCAACATAACAAAATTATAACTATCATTTTTAAGGTATTCAACGATTTTTGGTAAAGCATCTTTTGCATGCCAGCCTCTTCCATTTATATGAAAAATAAGTATAGATCCAGGTTTTACATTCAACTTAACTTTATTGAATATTTTCTCACCACTCATATTCTTATCAGGATCTCCCGATTCAAAACTCCAATGAACAACTTTATAACCCAACGATTCCACCAGTTTTAATGTCTTATTATCATAATTTCCACCGGGAAAACGGAAAAATATCGGTTTTTTATTTGTTATATTTTTAAGTAGATTTGAAGTTTTTTCTATATCTTCAATTAATGCCTCTTCTTTCATATTTTCCATATGCAAAACATGGGCATAAGAATGATTTTGTAAAGAAATAAAAGGAAGATTAGCAATTCTTAAAATCTCAGCATGATTTCTTTCTATAAATTTTCCATTTAAAAAAATAGTCACAGGCAATTTATGTTCAAATATATAATCAAGTATCTTCTTGTCAAAATATGATGGGGTTTTTGTCTCACACCCATCAAATGTTAAAGCAATTACCTTATCATTAGTTGGTAACTGATTAATAACATCGCTATAACCAACACTAACCTGAAAGCACACCATCAGTATTAAGAGAAACAATTTAAGCATAAAAATATTGTTACCTTTTATTCTCTTTTTCTTTTGCTATTTCAACTAACGGTCTTTTGCCTCTATTCTGTTTTTTAAAAAAGTTAACAATATAAGTAGCATCTTCATATGGGACACTTATAAAAGAGAATTTATCAAACACCTTAACTTCCTTGATATCAGAGTCTTTTATACCGGTTTTTTCCACTATAAAATCTACGATTTTCTTTGGTGTCATATTATCGGTCTTGCCCATAGCTATAAATAGTCTTGCTTTACCTTTATTGTCGATTTTAGATACTTCAGAAATTTCTGAATAACTATTGATTTCAAAATCATCTTTATAGTTCATCTTTAAAAGTGCAGATACGAGATGAACTGGATCATATTCATTTAAAAGCTTTTGTGCGAGCTCTATATAATCATCTGTTAATTGTTCACTGATAATCTCATTTAGTTCATCATTAATCCTTTCTTTTTTTGCATTTATTACTTCTTGAATAGATGGTACCTTTTTCTTCTTGATATCAGCTTTTGCAATCTTCATAATATAGAGAAGTTTCCTGTACTCTTCAGGAGTAACAAAAGTAATGGCAGTCCCTTCTTTCCCTGCCCGTCCTGTTCTACCTATT
>JAINCL010000145.1:0-16164 GCA_036574145.1 Deferribacterales bacterium
TTTTTTCCTTTTCTCTTTTTTTATAAAATATAGATTTCTAAAGTATATTATAAAACCTGTTGTTTGTCCCACCGTGAAAACTATATCTTTTCTTAAAATTGCATAGATTAAAAGACATATACTACCGGCTATACTAAAATACCAAAATGCCACAGGGATAACACTTTTTTTCTGTTTTTCAGAATATATCCATTGAACGAAAAAACGCATAAAAAATAATCCTTGCCCTAAAAAACCTATCGCAAGAAGCCACCATTCATTTTTCAAGATTCATCTCCTTTATTTTTGGATTAATATACCTTGATATCATCCACCTTACGCCAATTAAATCATATAAACCCTGGATTGCTCTTTTTAAGTTGTTGTATTTGGAAACGCCACTAAACCTATTTCTGTGATTTACGGGAACTTCAATAATTTTTGCACCTTCCAATTTCATAAGTGCAGGTATAAATCTATGAAATCCTTTGAAACCTTTGATTTTTTTAACGATCTGAGCATTCATTATTTTTAAGGCACAACCAGTATCTTTTATGTTATCTTTAACGATCCAGTTTCTTACAGTATTTCCTATTTTACTACCAATTTTTTTGGAAAGCGTGTCCTGTCTATTTTTACGCCAACCATTAACCAGATCGTAATCTTTGTAATATTCAAGCATCATCGGAATATCTTTTGGATCGTTTTGTAGATCGGCATCTAATGTGATTATAGTATCACCAGTGGCATTTTGAAATCCTATGTAAAGTGCTGCAGACTGACCGGAATTTTTTTCAAAAGAGATATATCTCACATTATTATCTTGCGAAGCAAATTTCTTTATAATTACTAAGCTATTATCAGAACTACAATCATCTACAAAAAGAATCTCATAATCATAGTCTAATTTTTTCATAACATCGGTTATTTCATTGTAAAGGTTTTCTATATTACCTTCTTCATTGTAAACTGGAAGTACTACGGATATTTTACTTATTCCTGGCATTTTTCACCCTTATACATAGGTAACTGTATTATAACAGTTGTACCTTTATTTTCTTCTGAGTTGATACATAAAGCACCATTGTGGTTTTCCACAATCTCTTTTACTATCGATAATCCTAAACCTGTTCCATTGGTTTTTGTAGAATAAAATTCTTGAAAAATCAATTCGAGTTTATTTTTACTGATACCTATACCGTTATCCATTATCTCAAAAAATACGGTATTATCATTATCATATATTTTGAAAGTAACGGAACCTTCTTTATCCTCTGGGATACTTTCCACTGCATTTTTTAGAATATTAACAATCATCTGTTCTAAATGTGTTCTATTGCCCTGTAAACATAATCCTTCATGAGTGTTATCTTGTAGTTTAAATTTTGTATTGGTCTTATAAAATAGTATCCTATTGGCATAAATAGTTACATTCTTTATTAGATCTTTTAAATTTATTATTTCATTCGAAGATGATTCGTAACGTGAAAAGTTTAGAGTAAGATCTATAATATTTTTAATTCTATTTGCATCTTCTATTATGGATTCTATATATTTTTTTAATTTTGGATCTCCATTCATGTTATTGCAATATTCTAATAGAATATCCGATGTTATCATTATGGAATTAAGTGGGTTTTTTATTTCGTGACTTATTGATGCTGTAAGTTTACCTATAGTCATCAATCTATCAGTGTGTATAACACCTTTGTGCATTGTATCGATGGTTTTATTGGCTTGATCAAGAGACTTTACCATATTGTTGAAATTATTAGCCAAATTCTCAAGTTCATCACCGGATTTTATATCAACTTTCACGTCTAACTTATTATCCATAACATCTTTCATACCATTTTCAATCATACGGATAGGTTTAATGATAAGGAGATGTATCAAATATGATAAAATAATAGAGATCAGTATACTTGAGATTAATAAAACCTGAAAAGTTTTTTTAATCTGTATTTTTATGTCACTATAAATTTCAGATAGATCAACATTAACATTTAAAACACCTATAATATCCTTTTCATCATGACATGACCTACATTCTTTTTTGTTTTCATATGGTGAGAAGTATGCTAAAAACTTTTTATCTTTAACTTTTATTATTTTTACAACTGGTCTATATTCCAACTCTGATATTACAATATCCAGATATTCCTCTGAAAAATTTGCATTGGGTGATTTACGGTTTAAACATGAGGAACGGCCCGAATTATCAAAAATATGTATCCCTATTATATTAGGATTGTTCAACATACTTTGAACAAGTTCTGATACACCCTCACTATGCCCCTTTTTCATGTAGTATTCGAGTGATGAATCGATAATTTTAGAAATTCCATAAGCGTAGGTTGTGGCTATCTGTTTTGATCTCGATTCAGCAGAAAGTTGTAAATATACTGCCACCATTACAGAAATCGATATTAATAGGATAAAGATAAGTAAAGTTATCTTAATTTGAAGATTGGTCTTTATTTCGTTTAACTTCATATAAAATTTTCTCTATATCCTGTTTATTTAGTATCGAATTTATATTAGGGTTATCTGATTTGTTTATAATTACTAAATATCTAACAATCTCAAAATTAGATATTTTAGACAACTCAATTACTGCATTATAAACATTGCCAGTTGCAAAAAAATCATCAATGAAAACAACTTTACTCCTTTCAATTTTTAATGATTTTGATAGGTATAATTTAGTAGTCTCTTTTTTGGTAAATGAAAAGGTTTCTACTTCATAATAATCTTTCATAGTTATAGGTTTTTTCTTTTTTAGAAAAATCATAGGCTTATTAGTTTTCAACGATAAAGCTGTCGCAAAAGGTATACCACTTGATTCAACTGTCAAAATTAAGTCAAAATCATTTTTAGATAACATTCTTATAAAATCGTCAGTTATCAAATTTAATAATACTGGATCTACTCTATGATTAATAAAAAATTCTACATTCAAGATATCATTCTCAGTACTTCCAAAAGTTTTCAGATATTGTATAATCTTTTCCTTACTTTTCATCATATCCTGTCTTCTCTATCGTAGGGCAATCCTAAAGCTTCAGGCTGGGATTCAGTTTTTGTATCGCTTCTGAAAGAGGTAAATATTAATACAATTATTGTAAAAATATATGGTAGCATCTGTAATAATTGAACAGGAATATTAGTTCCTATTGCTTGCAATCTTAATTGATTTGCCGCAATCCCTCCAAATAGATATGCACCTAAGAGAGCTTTACGAACATCCCAAGAAGAAAATATCACAAGGGCAACAGCTATCCAGCCTCTTCCAGCTGTCATCCCCTCTATCCAGAGTGGTGTATAGACAACTGATAAATAGGCACCACCGATACCCACGATGCCAGAACCAACTATTACTGCTAAGAATCTATAAAGATTTACATTAATTCCTGCATTATCAGCTGCATATGGATTTTCACCAACAGTCTTTAAATTTAACCCTATAGAAGTATTATATAAAAATAGATGTAGTAGAATCATGATAAATATGCTGAGATATACTATTATATCTTGATTAAACAATGTCGCAAGTATAGGAATACTTTTGAAAATAGTAATATTTAATCTATCTAATCCATGAATAGCTTCACCCACCATACCTTTACCAAAAAGTGCAGTTATCCCTGTTCCAAACATTGTGAGAGCAAGTCCGCTGACAATTTGATTCGCTTTCAAATAGGTGGTTAAGAAGCCATGTATCGAACCTACCAATGAAGCCATAATTGCTGCAGACAAAAAAGCTATGAAGATATTTCCTGAAATAAATGTAACATAAAACCCTGTAAGAGCTCCAATGAGCATTAATCCTTCTATCCCTAAATTTATTATACCACTTTTTTCCATTAATATGGCTCCCATTGTAGCCAAGAATATAGGTGTTCCAGCTCTTATCGTTGTATCAATGATAATGTCAATCATCTTTTCTCCGTTTAAAAGATATCTTATGGTTTAATAGAAATTCAGATATAAGTATTACAAATAATATTATCCCTTGAAAAGTATTGACCATAGAGATTGGTAACTGATAATTTAGTTGTAGTGTATCGCCAGCGATAAATATTACCGCCATAAAAAATGAATAAAGGAAAATCCCAAATGTTTTTTGACCTGACATCCATGCAATAATTATAGCTGTATATCCATAACCTGGTGATATTGAGTGCTGGAGCCTATTTATTACACCTGCGGTTTCAGTAAAGCCAGCCAGGGCACTAATTCCACCACTTAAAAACATCACTAACATAACATTTCTATTTATATTTATTCCAGCATATTTTGCAGCTTTGGGATTGCTTCCAATTACTCTAATTTCATAACCCCATATAGATCTTTCAACTAAAATATAATATACAATTAGTAAAATGATAGCTAAAATAATACCTGTATGTAATCTTGTATCAAATAAGGTGGATAATGCTGCTTGTGGTGGAAATTTTTTGGAATAGGGGAAGTTAAAACCATCAGGGTCTTTTAAAGGTCCATATACGAGATAATTAATAAATAGAATAGCAATATAGTTCATTAAAAGAGTTACGATTATTTCGTTTATATTTAATTTTGTTTTAAGTAATCCGGCAAATGAACTCCATAATCCCCCTAAAATAAATGCAACCAAAAACATAATAGAAAGCATAAAAAATGAAGAATCAGTTTTAAAATATAAAGCAACAAGTGTGGAACCTAACGCACCAATATATAATTGACCTTCAGCTCCTATATTCCATAGTTTCATTTTAAATGCAAGTGATACTCCTATTCCACAAATAATCAATGGTATAGTTTTTAAAAAAGTTTCTGAAATGGCATATTTACTACCAAAGGCATCGACAAATATATCTTTTAAAAAGTCTGTTATATTTATGGAAAAGACTTTTAGTACCAGAGTACTTATAAAAACACCTATAAAAAAGGATATTATTTTAAAAAAGTTTAGCGTTAGAGGGTTTATTATACTCTTTTTTTCTATTCTAATCACTTGTTATTGCCCCTCCCATCATTTTCCCGATAGTGTAAATATCTGTGTTGGTTGGGTCAACATAACCCATGTTCTTACCTCTAAAAATTACAGATATTCTATCACAAATTTTTAATAGTTCATCTATGTCTTCAGAGATATATATCGTACTCATTCCGTTTGATTTATGTTCCAGTATAGTATCATGTATGAACTCCTGAGAACCTATATCAAGACCACGAGTGGGATATAGAGCCACCAAAATTGTAGGTTGTTCACTCAATTCTCTTGCAATTATAACTTTCTGGATATTACCTCCGGATAAAAGCCTTACAGGTGCAGATTTTATTCCAAACTGAATATTAAATTTACTGATTAATAAATCTGCATGTTTTTTTACCATTTTTTTATTTAAGATTAATGTACCAAATTTTTTATCTTTGAAGTTTTTCAATATAAGATTTTCTTCTACAGTTAAATCTGGGGCAATTCCCATTGCTTTTCTATCTTCTGGAATATGGGCTATACCATGTATATATTTCTGTCTACTGTTACCTTTTGTAACATCTTGATTATTTAACAATATCTTGCCATCGACAGGATCTTTTAACCCTGTCAAAACTTCTGCTAAAGCTTTTTGTCCATTACCTGAAATACCTGCTATACCTAAAATCTCAGATCGTCTTAAAGTTAAATTAAAACCGACAAGATCCGAAAGCCCTTTATCATTCTTTGCTGATACATTTATCATTTCAAGAATAGTTTCATTATTTTCTACTGGAGATTTTTTGACGCTTTTTTTAATTGTGGAGCCAATCATTAATTTAGATATATGATCCTCATCGAACTGATCTCTTTCTAATGTTGTAACATATTCACCTTTTTTTAAGATGGTTATCCTGTCGGATATTTCCATAACCTCTTTTATCTTGTGTGAAATAAAAATAATAGATTTACCTTTTTCTTTCAGTTTGTTTAAAAATTGAAACAGGAAAATAGTTTCTTGAGGTGTTAGAAGAGTGGTGGGTTCATCTAAAATTAGTAGGTTACAGTCATTGATTAATAATTTTATAATCTCTATCCACTGTTGTTCTCCAATGGAAAGCTTCCATAGAGGGGTTTTTAATTCTATATTTAAGTTGAATTCATCAAAAACTGATTTAAATTTTTTAATATAATGATCTTTTGATATGATAAAATTTTTATCTTTTAATGCCACATAGATATTTTCGAATACAGTGTGATTTTTAACCAGCATAAAATGTTGGTGTACCATACCTATGCCATACTTTATAGCTTCTTTGGGACTATTAAAATAAACTTTTTGTCCGTTTATATATATAGCTCCACCATCAGGCATGTAAAAACCTGTAATTATATTCATTAAAGTGCTTTTACCTGCTCCATTTTCACCAAGAATTGTTAGTATTTCACCCTTGCGAACGTCAAAGGATATATCTTTGTTCGCATAAAAATTGCCAAACTTTTTTGTAATATTCTTTAAAGTCAATAAACTATTTTCCATATTATCTAAGAGAAAGTAGGAGTGGATTATCACCCCTAAAATCTATTTTTTAATTGTTCCTTGAACACCTTCAACAAAAAAATTCATACTAAGTAATTCTTGGTCTGTCATAACTTTTCCCGCAGGAACGACAACTTTTCCATTTTGATCTTTTAAAGGACCTGCAAAGATCTTATTCTTTCCTGTTTCTATATTTTTCCTTTCAGAATTAACTTTTTCGATGATTTTCTTATCCACTTTTTTACTTATAGGTGCCAGATCAACTATTTTTTTATCTATGCCCCACCATATAGACTCAGGTTTCCATGTGCCTTTATGAACTTGAGTAGCAATCTCCTTATATAAAACTCCCCAATTCCATACAGGAGCAGTTAAAAAGCCATTAGGAGCATATTTTCTCATATCGGTATTATATCCGATGGAGTATTTACCTCTTTTTTCAGCTGCCTGAAGTGTAGCTGGTGTATCCTGATGCATAGTTAATACATCTGCACCTACATCGAGAAGACTTTCTGCTGCATTTCTTTCTGTACCTGGATCATACCATGTGTTTGTCCATACAACTTTGACAACAGCTTTTGGGTTAACACTTCTTACTCCAAGAGTAAAAGCATTAATCCCTCTAATTACTTCAGGGATAGGGTGAGCTGCAACATAGCCGATAATATTGCTCTTAGTCATTGAACCAGCTATTATTCCAGACAAGTATCTTGCCTGATACATTCTTCCGAAATAGTTACCAACATTTGGAGCAGTTTTATAACCAGAGCAATGCATAAAAACAACATTCTTAAACTTAGATGCCACTTCTATGGTTGGATCCATATAACCAAAACTTGTAGTGAAAATTAAATTGTAACCTTTTTGTGCTAAGTTTGTTATCACTCTTGTAGCATCAGCACCCTCTGGAACCGATTCGATAATTCTTGTTTCTTTAACAAAAGGTAGTTTTTCAATCTCTTTTCTTCCAAGATCATGGGCATATGTCCAACCACCATCACCTACCGGACCTATATAAACGAAACCAACCTTTAAATCTTTTGCAAATAGAATAGTACTAAAAGAACCTATTAATAGTAATGTAAAAAAGATTTTTTTAAACATATTTCCTCCGACTTATTTATTATGAATTTATTATATTAATTTATCTTTTAATTATTGTCAATTATCAAATAAAATCTACCCAAAATATTATTTAAAGTACCAGCTATTACTTCATATTTATTGCTATTTTTCTCCACTGCAAATCTTTTTATAAGGGTTTTATTATCGATTTTAATATCAATATTTTTATCATCACCATCATTAAATTTAGCATTTGGTGGGACAAATCCTCTAAGATTTATCGGTATATTACTATTACCATTAAAATTTATTAATTTTAACACTGAACCATATTTAACGGTAATGGTTTCACCATTATCTATATATTTTTCTTCATTATTCAAATGTATTAGAAATTTGTTATTAGTATTAACTCCTGCTAATTTTTCTCTGTTAATTTTCAATGTTATCGTTGCAATTTTGAAATTATCTTTCCTACAAATTATTTCTGTATCATTTTTTATCACATATTCTATCCCACCATCATTTAGACCATTAAACCATAAAATATCACAACTTAGTCCTCTTTTATAATTAGAGGATATATTATTGATTTTTAAGACCTGATTTGCTTTTACATTTACTATCTCTTTGTCTTGAACTATTCTGGTTTCATTGTCTAACGATATTATTATATAATTTAGAATAGGTTTTGGTAAAAAGATTTCAAAATGGTTAGATTTTACAATATCAAAATGTTCTAAGAAATTATCTATAAGATATTTTTTGTGTAATAACTTAGTTTCATTATTAGGGAGATTTTTCGATGTTTCCAAACCGAATGATGGTATGCAGAAATTTTTTAAAGCATAATACGTTGCTGTTTTTTTCATGTCCTTATACTTTGTATTGGGGTTATCTGTATCGGTATTAAAGTACTGGAAATGATATTGTCGATTTTCGATTTTTTCATTGGTTTTTTTTATAATGTTTAAAGCAATTTCTTTTAAATTAATAATGTTGTTACCACATACATATTTATCTGCATCAACTATTATAGATTGACCCCATCTGTTTGGATTTCTAAGGGGATTAATATATTTTGGATTATAAAAACCAGACCCATCATGTAAATGGAGGAAAAAATCGACTTCCCCCATCAATTTTTTTATAATATCAACCACATCATCCATTAAATGTTGTGTTTTTTTATCGATGAATCTTCTATTCATATCCCCATCAGCACCTCGATTGAATAGGATAATTGATTTAAAATTAGCTCTTGGGATAATTATAAGATCACCTTTCTCAAGAACTGTATCCACATACATATCTGCAGATAGGTAACCACCAGGTTCATCCCCCTGTATCCCACCTACTATAAGCCCCTTATTACCTGGTTTTTTACCGTAAATTCTAAATACATGTAGTTCGTAATCGGTCCCTTTTAAAAAAACTTCATGAACTGTTGAAGGTCTGACTATATCTGCAAACAGAATGGATGGAGCAAGTATAATAAGTATTAGTAGTCTAAAAATCATTTAATAGGGCTCCATCCCTCAGAAATGATTTTTAAACCTTTATCTGTTTTATTTAATATAAGTTTCTTTAATCCTTTATTTTTCATCGCTTCTGTTTGATAGTGTTGTACAAATGTTATTTCTATATTGTTATTGATTGGCTTTATTTTAATATTTGAAATTTCTACTTTAATATTTCTGATTCTACTAAACTTACCAGCTTTGTCCTCTTTCCATTGATTGTAATCTAAACCACCACTTTTAAAATCTTCACTATAGAAACTTATGTATCTATCAATATCTTTAGACATCCATGCTTCTGCCCAATCTTGAACAAATTGTTTTATATCTTTTTCATCATAACTTAGTTCAGGTTTTTTTAGTTTGGAGTCAGATTTTTTAGTAGCGGTTTTTACTATCGGTTGTGTAGCATTATCCTTTTTATTATCTTCTATCTGCTTATGAGCAGTATTATTATCTTCGATTTTAGAGGTTGTTATAGGTAAGGTTTGTTTTGGTTCATTTTTGGCTATGTTTTTATATTTGTCTGGTGTAGGTTTAGCTATGAACTCCTCAGCCATAATCTTAAAATCATCTACCTCTTTGATAAGATATAACCTTTTAGTTCCAAAAGTGGTTATATTCGGAGCAGAATAGTATTGGTCAAAATCATAAACAACTTCGGAATCATTCTCTTTAAATATTTTAATATTATCAAATATTATTGTTTTTTCAGGATATAACTCCATTAATCTCTTTTTTCTTTTTATATATTCAGAATAATTACTATGTTTACTGTCTTTAAACTTGACATGTATCAGTTTACTTAATCTATTTATATCATTATTCTTCCAGCTTTCATAATATTCATTTAAAAAGTTTAGCCAATACGATTTCTCACTATTGTAATTCATTAAATCTGTATAACTAATATGTTCTGTAATAATTACGGGTGTATTTATAAAATTTACACCTTTTAAAAAATCGATGTCTTTATTATGTAATACAACGCAACCTTTTGAAGCTTGTTTATCTTCTTTCGGATCTCTACCATGAATCCATATACCATAACCTGTTTTACCATTCAATTTATCTACAAAATTAGGATAATTTAAAGGAAATGCCCCTGTGCCATATATTGAGCTCAACTTCGAAGGGGGGATATAACCTGTTACATAATAGATACCTACGGGGGTTTTTAAATCACCTACTTTTAGTTTATCCCCATTACCAGCACCTATGATTATATCGTTAAATTCTTTGATTATTTTTAGATTATCGTTTTTGATTTCCAACAAGTAACTTTTTTTCTCCCCTTTATCAACAATAAAAACCTGCTGTTGTTCCAAATTTTTAGACATTATATTACCAATTATTTTATTAGTGGCAAAACAATTCATTGAAAATATTAAAAATAATAAGAAAAAAATAGATCTTTTAATCATATTCCACTCTGTTTCTCCCATTATTTTTAGCTTTATATAATCTTTCATCCGCTAAATTTATCGTTTTTTCATAATTGTCAGTTTCCTTAGACGATGCAAGACCGATACTTATGGTTACTGGACCTTTAAGGAAATCCAAATTTATAGATTTTACTGCATTAAGAATTTTATTGGCAACTACTAATGCATTATTCTTGGATGTATCGGGCAATAGTACTATAAACTCTTCACCACCATATCTTGCTACTACATCAATATTCCTAACGGACTTTTTAATAGTTTGGGCTACATTATATAATACTGTATCTCCGCCACTATGCCCATATGTATCGTTTATCTTTTTGAAATGATCTATATCCATAAGTAAAATAGAATACTCAGAATCATTCCTTTTGTGCCTATTATCCTCTTTGATCAGGTTTTCCCAGAAAAATCTTCTATTGTATAGTTTAGTTAATTCGTCTGTTATTGAAGTGATTGTAAGAAGTTTATTTTTAGCATCGAGCATATCGATAAGATATTTCGTTTTTAACTGATTTCTTACCCTTAAATAGAATTCACTGGTATCGAAAGGTTTTATTATAAAGTCATTACCCCCGATGATAAATATTTCATACTTATGAGCCACATCATCTGATACGGTTAAAACTACAACAGAGGTCTGTTCATATAGTTTATTATTTCTCAGATAAAAAATAAGTTCACTGCATGTTGCTTCTTCTAAAAAATAATCTAAAATGGCAAGATCGATTGTCGGTTTTTCTTTTTCAAGATAGTTCATAGCATCTTTTATGCTTTTAAAATCCGCAACATTTAAATTTGCAAATTCTAAAAGATTTTTTATAAATTTCCTCTGGAAATCGCTATCTTCTACAAGTAAAATTTTATTGTTGGTATATGATATATTGTTAACTATTGTTAGTATATTTTTAATATATTTTTTTAAATTATTTTTTTAATTGTTTTTATGAATATATACCAAAGCTCCAGCCTCATAGGATTTTTTACGGCTCTCTTGATCACTGGAGCTTGTGACAATTATAATTTGAGTGTTGTTATAATATGGATCATTTTTCAATTTTCTACATAGATCATACCCAAGACCATCAGGTAATTCCACATCAAGGGTTATGAGATCGAAGCTATTTTTATTTAAAATCTCTTCAGCTTCTTTAATAGATGAAGCTATTGTTATATTGTATTCAAGTTCTTTTAGTTCATTTTCTATTACATTTTGGAAAAATTTACTATCTTCCACTACTAAAATGTTTTTCATCTAATATCCTTTACCATATAAAAAATATCTATCCAATTTATTTTTTAGAAAATTACCCATATTTTTTGTAAAACCTATCGGTAGATTTTTGAAAAATAGACAATCTCTACCTTTATCAACTTTTAATTCTATATCAAAACCGTTCAAAAAAGCAAGGGCATTTTTATAATCGATATCGATAACTCTATTTAAATTAATATCTTTGCCGAATTCCCAAACAAATTGAGAGGCAAGATCTAATTTATTATTATATAATTTGCCAGTTGTGAGACAAGTTTTTTTATAATTTATTTTTTTAAGACTATCAGGAGTTTCTTTTTCGTATATAATCAAATTATCTATCATCTTAAAATAACCATGAAACTGTTTTTGAGGGAAAAAATCTTTTAAATAGGAAGGGGCAGGGTATATTTGCCCAGTTTTAGTTAAACTTAACTCACCTTTTTTTCTGATACCAGCTATAAAGAACCCATCATACCTGCTTTTGTGGGGTAAAACCCTTATTACCTTTTCATTTAATTTATCATCTAAAGATATCCCTTTATCAAAATAACCTTGATTTATATCTACAAGTTCCAAATTATTATTTTTTTTTATCAAGTAGTTTATGATATCCTCATTCTCTTCAATGGAAAATGTACAGGTGGAATAGATAAGTACTCCTCCAGGTTTTAAAAGTTCAATCACCGAATTCAAAATCTCCATTTGAAGCTTTTGCATTTTTAAAACCAATTCCTGAGACCATTCAGAATCTACTTCCTTATTATATCCTATCTTATTTTCATTGCTACAGGGGGCATCTAATAGTATACCATCAAAGATAGCAGGTAATTTTTTATTTAAAATTCTTCCGTCATAGGAGATTGTTTTTACATTCCATGCACCATATTTTTCTAAATTAAAATGTAACGATTTCAACCGTGAAGCTGAAGGCTCATTGGCAATTATTAGACTTTTTCTTTTTGTTAATTCACTTAATGCTGTTGTTTTACCCCCTGGTGCAGCAGAGACATCCAGTATAATAGATTCATAAGGTAAAAGTTTTGACATTATAAGTGGAGGGATTATTGAAGATGGGTTTTGTATATAAATGCCACCGGTTAGAAAAGAGATTGTGTTTGTAATATCAAGATTATCTTTGTTATATTTAAAGATATGTGGTAATTCATCACTAATGATACCATACTCAACTAATTCCTCATTGATATAATCAATTTCTCTTGCATGATTTAGCCTAAAGAAACGTTCTTTCTCTCTTATTAATGATTGAAAAAAATCATCAGCTTCAGAACCAAAAATATTTTTAAATTTTGTCTGGAATGCTTTATTCATTAGATTTTTAATGAGCTAATAGCCTTTTTATAATCATTTGATCCAAAAATATAACTGCCTGCCACAACAGCATTACAACCTGCTTCCTTTAAAAGTCTGATATTTTTGTCTGTAACGCCACCATCTACCTGAATTATTGTGGAGAGCTTATTTTTTATGATAATATCTCTTAACTTTTTTACCTTATCCAATGATTGTTCTATAAATTTTTGCCCTCCTAATCCAGGATTAACACTCATAATTAACACCATATCAACATCATATATAATATCTTCTAATAATGTTACAGGAGTGGCAGGATTTATTGATACGCCTGCCTTTTTACCACAATCTTTGATCTGATATATTAATCTATGAAGATGATTAGTGGCTTCATAGTGAACTGTTATAATATCTGATCCAGCATTGGCAAATGATTCTATATATCTCTCCGGTTGGGAAATCATTAAATGGGTATCAAAAATTTTAGTCGTGTATTTTCTTATCGATTGAATAACTAATGGTCCTATTGTGATATTGGGAACAAATACTCCATCCATGACATCTATATGGACCCAATCTGCACCAGCTTTATCAATAGCAACAATCTCCTCACCCAATTTAGAAAAATCTGCACTCAGTATTGAAGGAGCTACTATCATATATCTATTCTCACTTTTATTGAATTGGCGTGTGCATCTAAATCTTCTGATTTTGCCAAACGGAAGACATACTCAGCTTGTTTTAGGAAAGTATCCCTCGAATAAGATATGATACTTGATTTTTTAAAGAAATCGTATGTCCCCAAAGGGGAGGAGAATTTAGCAGTACCACCTGTTGGTAATGTATGATTGGGACCTGCAAAATAGTCCCCCATTGCTTCTGGAGTATAGTGTCCTAAGAAAATTGCTCCAGCATGTTTTATTTTTACCATTAATTCAAATGGGTTATCTACCTCTAATTCAAGGTGTTCTGGAGCTATTTTATTAGAAATCTCCACAGCTTCATCCAATGAATTTACAACGAAAATACCCCCAAAATTATTTAGAGATTTTTCAGCTATCTCTTTTTTGGGTAGATTACTTAATTGTTCTATTAATTCCTTTTTTACTGATTCTGCAAGTGTAGGAGAATCTGTAATACATATTGAAGAGGCAAGCTCATCATGTTCTGCTTGGGAAAGCATATCTGCTGCAATATATTTCGGATTGGCAGATTTGTCGGCTATTATCAAAATTTCGCTTGGCCCAGCAATCATATCTATATCAACTTTTCCAAAAACCAACTTCTTTGCAAGTGCAACATAAATGTTGCCAGGACCTACTATCTTATCAACTTTTGGTATAGATTCAGTTCCATAAGCTAAAGCAGCAATTGCCTGTGCGCCACCGACTCTGAAAACCTTATCCACACCTGCAATGTAACATGCAGCAAGAACAACATCGGCTATTTCACCATTTTTAGCGGGTGTAACAAGTACAACCTCTTTTACCCCTGCAACTTTTGCAGGAGTAACATTCATAAGAACAGTGGATGGGTAAGCAGCCTTACCCCCTGGAACATATACTCCAACCTTATCAATAGGTGTTATTCTCTGTCCCAGTATAGCTCCATCTTTCTCCACAAACCAGGATTTTTCAAATTGGTTTTTATGGTACTCTTCGATATTTTTCTTTGCCATTTTAAGATCCAATTTTAACTGCTCATCTATTCTATCATAAGCCGAGATAATATCATTTTTAGTTACTTCAAGTGCTGGATTGTAATTATTATCGAATTCTCTGGAATATTTTATTAATGCCTTGTCGCCATTTATTTTTACGTTATTAATTATTTCAGTTACTGTTTTAAGGTATGAATCTTCGTATAATTCAGATCGTTGTAAAATTTTTATTAATCTTTCTTTATAATCTCTGTAAATCATCTTCTTGAATGCCTCTCTTTTTTCATTTTATATAATTCTGCATCTGCCAACTTAAAAACTGTTTCAGGATTTTCACTGGATTCGTTTAGATTTAATACTACTGTTTTACCAAAAGAGATGGAAGCCACAGCTCTAATTTTCATATCTTTAAAGATATCCTGTAAAATTTTTTCTGCTTTATTTACTATTGATACAATTTTATTTTCATCAGTCTCAGGTGTTATAATATAGAATTCATCACCACCAAATCTACCGATTATATCACTTTTTCTAAAACTTTTTCTTAAGTCGGTCCCAAATCTTGAAAGGACCTTATCTCCAATTAAATGACCCTTTCTATCATTTATTCTCTTAAAATCATCTAAATCTAATATCAGAAATGTAAAGTGCTGGTTGTATCTTTTACATCTGTTGATAAATTGAGCAAGAAAACTATACATTGCTTTTTTATTATAACAACCTGTTGCATCATCTATAAGAGATTGATCTGAAAGCATCTTTTTAAAATCAAGATTTCTAAGTGAAATGGCAATTTTAAAACAGAGGTCTTTAATAAAATCGGAATTGTAATCAGGTGAATAACGATTGATATTTTTGCTATAAAGGTTCAGACTACCTAATATTTTATCATGTAAAATTATAGGGGCAATTATATATGACCCGATATTTTCATAGATATTGAATTCCGATATCATATTTACTGTAGATTGACCCAAGTAAGGTTTTTTTTCAAGGAAGAAGTAGTCAAATGTCTTACCTTTTACTGGATATATATGTGTTAGTTTTTCATCGATATCCCCAAGATCTATAGCATCTATATTGATAAATAAGGCACTTTTATCTATATCGAATATCTCTTCAAGATAAACCATAGGTTTGGCATCAATATCCTCGAGGCTTTCTGAAAGTAAAAAGGCATACTCTACAATCTTAAGCCCCTTTGCTTTAACCTCATTTTCAGCTATCAATTCTAAAATACCTTCAAGCTCTTTTTTTAAAAGCTGATTTTCTTTTAATATTTCATTTACTTTACTCATTATTTTAGTTCTCCTAAATTCTTTGAGACTGAGTAACTAGTTTTCAATGGAACATTTAATTTACATACATTTTCCATTATAAGTTTAATATTTTTGATGGCTTTGTCAATATCTTTGTCATTTAT